>NZ_JBIUXX010000015.1:20673-52044 GCF_044744235.1 Pseudomonas sp. NPDC087346 | reverse complement strand
CCACCAAACCCCCCCCCACACACCCGACCCGCCCCCCCCCACCGGACTTATTTTTATTTTTTTAAAAAAAAAAAAAAAAAAAACACCCCCCCCCCCCCCGCAGCTCCTACATTGGATTGCGTGATGCTCAGGACTGTTTTTCGAACTTCAGGTCCCACACGCCATGCCCAAGACGTTCGCCACGGCGTTCGAACTTGGTGATCGGGCGTTCGGTCGGACGCGGGACGCATTTGCCGTCTTCGGCAAGGTTGCGATAGCCCGGGGCGACGTTCATCACTTCCAGCATGTATTCGGCATACGGTTCCCAGTCGGTGGCCATGTGCAGAATGCCGCCAACCTTCAACTTGCTGCGCACCAGTTCAGCGAACGACGCCTGAACGATACGACGCTTGTGGTGACGGCTCTTGTGCCACGGGTCCGGGAAAAACAGCATCAGACGATCGAGGCTGTTGTCGGCGATGCAGCGGTTGAGCACTTCAATCGCGTCGCAATCGTAGACCCGCAGGTTGGTCAGGCCCTGCGTCAGCACGCCGTTGAGCAGCGCACCGACACCCGGACGGTGAACTTCAACGCCAATGAAATCCTGATCCGGTGCAGCCGCCGCCATTTCCAGCAGCGAATGGCCCATGCCGAAACCGATTTCCAGCGAGCGCGGTGCGGAGCGGCCGAACACCTGGTCGTAATCAACCGGCGCGTCGGCCAATGGCAGCACGAACAGCGGCGTGCCTTGATCCAGACCTTTCTGCTGGCCTTCGGTCATGCGCCCGGCGCGCATCACGAAGCTCTTGATGCGGCGGTGTTGGCGCTCGTCGCCTTCTTCCGTCTGGATTGGCGTGTCGTTCGATTCAGTCATCAATGGCTCTTACTTGATCAGACCATCCAGCGGCGAAGAGGCGCTGGCATAGAGTTTTTTCGGCATACGGCCGGCGAGGTAGGCCAGACGGCCTGCAACGATGGCGTGTTTCATGGCTTCAGCCATCATGATCGGCGAACCGGCGTGGGCGATGGCCGAGTTCATCAGCACCGCATCACAGCCCAGTTCCATGGAGATGGTGGCGTCGGAGGCAGTACCGACACCGGCATCCACCAGCACCGGGATTTTCGCTTCTTCGAGGATAATCTGCAGGTTGTACGGATTGCAGATACCCAAGCCTGAACCGATCAGACCGGCCAGCGGCATCACCGCGATGCAGCCGATTTCCGCCAACTGACGGGCGATGATCGGGTCATCGCTGGTGTAAACCATCACGTCGAAGCCTTCTTTGACCAGCGTTTCGGCGGCCTTGAGGGTTTCGATCACGTTGGGGAACAAGGTTTTCTGATCGGCCAGCACTTCCAGCTTCACCAGATTGTGGCCATCGAGCAGCTCACGGGCCAGGCGGCAGGTGCGCACGGCTTCGATGGCGTCGTAGCAACCGGCGGTGTTCGGCAGGAAGGTGTAGCGATCCGGCGACAGCACGTCGAGCAGGTTCGGCTCGCCCTCGATCTGGCCGAGGTTGGTGCGGCGTACGGCGAAGGTAACGATTTCGGCACCCGAGGCTTCGATGGCTGCGCGGGTTTCTTCCATGTCACGGTACTTGCCGGTACCAACCAGCAAACGCGACTGGTAAGTACGACCGGCCAGAACGAAAGGCTTGTCGCTACGAACGATGCTCATGGGGAATCCTCTGTTGGGGTGAGGGACTTGCAGAATTCTGTGACCGCACAGGCTGTGCTGTTCAGCCGCCGCCGATGGCGTGCACCACTTCGACGTTGTCGCCGTCGTTGAGCGCGGTATCGGCATGCAGGCTGCGCGGGACGATATCCAGATTGAGTTCAACCGCCACCCGGCGTCCGGTCAGATCCAGACGGGTCAGCAGGGCCGCAACGGTTTCACCGTCGGGCAGTTCAAGGGATTCGCCGTTCAACTGAATGCGCATGCGCTAGGCCGCCATCATTTTTAGGGGGTGGCATTCTAGCCCGATCATGACCTAAAGGTCAGCACCAAGCGTCAAGCGGTTAGCTCAGGCGCCAGGCGGCGATGCCCAGGCATATCCAGCCGACCAGAAATGCCAGACCGCCAAACGGGGTAATGATGCCGAGCTTGCTGATGCCGGTGGTGGTCAGCACATAAAGGCTGCCGGAGAACAGCAGAATGCCCACGGCGAACGAAACACCGGCCCAGGTCACCAGTCGCCCCTGAATTTGTGTCGCCAGCAGCGCGACACCGAACAACGCGAGCGTGTGCACCAGTTGATAGGTGACGCCCGTGTGGAAAATCGCCAGATATTCGGGGGTCAGGCGGCTTTTCAGACCATGGGCGGCGAATGCGCCCAGCGCCACACCGGTAAAGCCAAAGAAAGCAGCCAGCATCAGAAAGCCACGCAGCATGAAGAACTCCAGTCAGACTCAATCGGCGGGGTCTGTATAATGGCCCGCTCAACCGGTTCGGCCAAGCCATCTCTATGCTGCGTTCAATTTTCCGTCGCGTTACAAAAGCCCTGCTCTGGTTCGCGGGCGGCAGCGTGTTGCTGGTCCTGCTGTTTCGCTTCGTGCCGCCCCCGGGTACGGCACTGATGGTCGAGCGCAAGATCGAATCCTGGGTCGACGGCGAGCCGATTGACCTGCAACGCACCTGGAAGCCGTGGGACGAGATCTCGGACGACCTGAAGGTGGCGGTGATTGCCGGCGAAGACCAGAAATTCCCCGAACACTGGGGTTTTGATTTCGGGGCAATTCAGGCGGCGCTGGCACACAACGAACTGGGCGGTACCGTTCGCGGCGCCAGCACCTTGAGCCAGCAAGTCTCGAAGAACCTGTTCCTGTGGTCGGGCCGCAGTTATCTGCGCAAAGGCCTGGAAGCGTGGTTTACCGCGCTGATCGAGGTGTTGTGGCCCAAGCAGCGGATTCTTGAGGTGTACCTGAACAGCGTCGAATGGGATGACGGGGTGTTTGGCGCCGAAGCCGCTGCCAGGCATCACTTTGGCGTGAGCGCCAGGTCGTTGTCCCGGCAGCAGGCGAGTTATCTGGCGGCGGTACTGCCCAATCCGCGAGTGTGGAGCGCCAGCCATCCGACCGCTTATGTGTCGCGCCGCGCCGGATGGATTCGCCAGCAAATGAGCCAGTTGGGTGGGGACAGCTATTTGCTGGGTCTCAACGATTCGCGCCGGGCGCCTTGGGCGCAATAACCCCAAAGATCTATATGTAGGAGTGAGCCTGCTCGCGATTGCGGTTTGACAGTCAACATTGCCGTCACTGACATACCGCAATCGCGAGCAGGCTCACTCCTACAGGGGTTTTATGTTGAGCCAAATGAAAACGCCCCGATCATCGCTGATCGGGGCGTTTTTGTTTGTCGCGGCGCCGGTTATGCGGCGATCGACAACTTGAGCTTGTTCATCGCGCTCTTCTCGAGCTGACGAATACGCTCGGCCGACACGTTGTACTTCTGTGCGAGGTCGTGCAGCGTGGCCTTCTCTTCTGCCAGCCAGCGCTGGTAGAGGATGTCACGGCTGCGTTCGTCCAGCACTTCCAGTGCTTCGTGCAGGTTGTTGTTGGAGTTGTCGCTCCAGTCTGCGTCTTCCAGTTGACGGGCCGGGTCGTACCGGTGGTCTTCCAGATAGTTGGCCGGCGACTGGAATGCACTGTCGTCGTCCGCTTCAGCAGCCGGGTCGAAGGCCATGTCATGACCAGTCAGGCGGCTTTCCATCTCGCGCACTTCACGCGGTTCAACGCCGAGGCTTTCCGCCACACGGTGGACTTCCTCGTTGTTCAGCCACGCCAGACGTTTCTTCTGGCTGCGCAGGTTGAAGAACAGCTTGCGCTGGGCCTTGGTGGTCGCGACTTTCACAATGCGCCAGTTGCGCAGGATGAACTCGTGAATTTCCGCCTTGATCCAGTGCACGGCGAACGACACCAGACGCACGCCCATTTCCGGGTTGAAACGTTTTACAGCCTTCATCAGGCCGACGTTACCTTCCTGGATCAGGTCAGCCTGAGCCAGACCGTAGCCGGAATAGCTACGGGCGATATGTACGACAAAACGCAGGTGGGCGAGCACCATCTGCCGAGCCGCCCCCAAATCCTGCTCATAGTAGAGACTCTCGGCCAGTTCACGCTCCTGCTCCGGCGTCAGCAATGGAATGCTGTTCACGGTGTGCACATAGGCTTCCAGGTTTGCGCCTGGAACCAACGCGTACGCAGGTTGCAAAGAATTGGTCATACGAAAAAACCTCCCACTTACATTACTCGTGCCTTTCAGCACTGCGAAAAATTGACCGGGAACTCAAAAGGAAGTTCCCTTAAAAACCGCAAGGTCAATCACGCGCAAAAAAGATTCTACTTCGGCGCCAGCTCCCTGAGATGACGTGCGACTGCAATCCATGCACCGATATAACCCAACAGCACCGCGCCAAGCAAGAGCGACAGACCATCGGCAACTGGCACTCCGGCCAGCGCAAAATCACTGCCGTACAAACCGGCCAGCCCAACCACCGCGTCGTTCAGCCAGTCCAGGCCGAACGCCAGCACACCCCAGGACAGAACCCCCGCACCCAAGCCATACAGCGCGCCCATATAAAGGAAGGGACGACGCACATAGCTGTCAGTGCCGCCGACGAGTTTAATCACTTCTATCTCTGTGCGGCGGTTTTCAATATGAAGACGAATGGTATTGCCTATCACCAAAAGTAATGCAGAAACCAGAAGCACCGTCAGACCGAAGACAAACCGGTCACCGAGCTTGAGGATGGCAGCCAGACGCTCGACCCAGACTAGATCAAGTTGCGCCTGTTGTACCTTGGGCAGCTCGGAAAGTTTTTGTCTTAATGCTTCCAGCGTCGTCTTGTCGACTTCGTTCGGGGTGACCAGCACCACGCCGGGCAGCGGGTTCTCGGGCAGATCGCGCAGGGCTTCGCCCAATCCGGACTGCTGCTGGAACTCCTCAAGCGCCTGATCGCGGCCGACATATTCAGCATCAGCTACGCCGGGCATGCCTTTGATCTGCTCACGCAGCGACTCGCCCTGCTCGGGGCTGGCGTCGAGTTGCAGGTACAGCGAAATCTGCGCCGCACGCTGCCACGAACCACCCAGCCGCTCGACATTACTGAGCAACAGCGACAAACCCATCGGCAAACTCAGCGCCACAGCCATCACCATGCAGGTGAAAAAGCTGCCAATCGGCTGCTTGCCGAGGCGACGCAGGCTGTCCATCAGGCTGGCGCGGTGGTTTTCAATCCACGAACGCAACAGCGTGGAGAAGTCCGGGCCGTCATCGTCGTCGTGTTTTTTCTTTTTCGGTGGCTGCGGATCGGCGGCCTTCGGGGCCACACGCTCGGAAACCTTAGGACTGCGAGTAGCACTCATTCCCCGGCCTCCCCGTCGCCAATCAATCGGCCGCGTTGCAGCGTCAGCATGCGATGGCGCATGCGCGCAATCAGCGCCAGGTCGTGACTGGCGATCAGTACGCTGGTGCCCAGTCGGTTGATATCCTCGAACACGCCCATGATTTCGGCCGCCAGACGCGGGTCGAGGTTACCGGTCGGTTCGTCCGCCAGCAGCAAGGCCGGACGGTGAACGATGGCGCGGGCGATGCCGACGCGCTGCTGTTGACCGGTGGACAGGTCGCCCGGGTACAGATCGGTTTTATCCGACAGTGCCACGCGCTCCAGCGCCGAATCCACACGCTTGGCGATCTCGGCCTTGGACAACCCGAGGATCTGCAACGGCAGCGCGACGTTGTTGAACACCGTACGATCGAACAGCAACTGGTGATTCTGGAACACCACGCCGATCTGTCGACGCAGGTACGGAATCTGCGCATTGCTGATGGTGCTCAGGTCTTGCCCGGCCAGCAGCAGTTTGCCGCTGGTCGGACGTTCCATCGCCAACAACAGCCGTAAAAGCGTGGATTTACCGGCACCGGAGTGGCCGGTAACAAACAAGAACTCGCCACGACGGACTCGAAAGCTCAGCTCATGCAAGCCGACGTGACCGTTCGGGTAGCGTTTACCGACCTGTTCGAAACGAATCATGAACGCTCCCGCTCGGCAAAGAGTGCCTGGACAAAGGGTTCTGCTTCAAAAGTACGCAAATCGTCGATGCCTTCACCGACGCCGATGTAGCGGATCGGCAGACCGAACTGCTTGGCCAGGGCGAAAATCACCCCGCCCTTGGCGGTGCCGTCGAGTTTGGTCAGCGCCAGGCCGGTCAAAGTGACGGTCTGGTTGAATTGCTTGGCCTGATTGATCGCGTTCTGGCCGGTGCCGGCGTCGAGCACCAGCAGCACTTCGTGCGGCGCGTCTTCGTCGAGCTTGCCGATCACCCGGCGAACCTTTTTCAGTTCTTCCATCAGGTTGTCTTTGGTGTGCAGACGACCGGCGGTGTCAGCGATCAACACGTCAACGCCACGGGCCTTGGCGGCCTGCACGGCATCGAAGATCACCGAAGCCGAATCGGCGCCAGTGTGCTGGGCGATCACCGGAATCTTGTTGCGCTCGCCCCAGACCTGCAATTGCTCCACGGCAGCGGCGCGGAAGGTGTCACCGGCAGCCAGCATGACTTTCTTGCCTTCCAGTTGCAGCTTCTTCGCCAGTTTGCCGATGGTGGTGGTTTTACCGGCGCCGTTGACGCCAACCACCAGAATCACGAACGGTTTGTTCTGCGAGACGATTTTCAGCGGTTGCTCAACGGGTTTGAGCATCGCGGCCAGTTCGGCTTGCAGGGATTTGTACAGTGCGTCGGCGTCGGCCAGCTCTTTGCGGGCAACCTTCTGGGTCAGGCGCTGAATGATCTGCGTGGTGGCCTCGACACCCACGTCGGCGGTCAGCAGACGGGTTTCGAGGTCATCAAGCAACTCGTCATCAATGATTTTGCGGCCAAGAAACAGGCTGGCCATGCCTTCGCCGATACTGGCGCTGGTCTTCGACAAGCCTTGCTTGAGGCGGGCGAAGAAACCGGCCTTGGACTCTTCGGTGCGCGGCGCTTCGACCGGGGTTTCGACGACTGGCTCCGCTGCAACGACGGGTGCAGCAACGACTGGTGCTGCGACAACCGGCGCGGGCACGGGCTGCTGAACAACCGGGGCAACCGGTTCGACGGACACCGGAGCCACTGTCTCGGCAACGACCGGCACTGGCTCGACCACAACCTCAACCACCGGCTCAATCACCGGGGCCTGAACCGGTTCCGGAGCCAACGCCGTCGGTGCCGAAATCGGTGGAGTGATATGCGGCGCGGCCTCTTCAACCAGTGCCACCGGCTCTTCCGCTACCGGCAAGGTCAGCCACGGCTCGGCCGCCGGCGACAGCGGCAGTTCAGCCGCAACAGGCGCTTCAGGCTCAGCCTCGACCACCGGCTGCAACACCGGTTCGGCAATCGGCAGCACAATCGGCGCCGGCTCTTCTTCTATTACAGGTGCCGGAGCGGGCTCAGGAATCGCAGGCGGCTGTTCGAGGACGGGTTCCTGCGGCTTTTTGCGCAGCCATCCGAACAGGCTTTTTTTCTCGCCAGCCGCAGCTGGGGTCTTCTTGTCGTCGTTGGAACCAAACATGGAGGACGGCTATCTCACGGTAGCGACGCGCCATAAGGGCGCCCCGGCAAATAAATATTCGATGCAGAACAGACTGTGTTTCACCCAGCTTGTTCACGCGCAACATTTTGTCGAGGCGCCAAAGGCACCTCAAAGGTCGACTAATACGAAGGACTGGAACGGCATCGTCGGCGAAAACGCAGAGTTTAGCTGACAAACTCAAAGCTTCTGCCGGAAACCCATACAACCTATCGACTGATCAATGGCCTGATAGGCGTGGCCGCCAGTAAAACGGATCAGTATCCTAGCACCTCCTCGCCCGCCTAGGCTAAGACCAAGCGGGCAGCTCAACAGGTTTAAAAACGAATGAATGCTCTAGCCCGCCGCGCCGCTGGCCTGCTGCTCAGCACAGTCTGCCTGCCCCTTTCGGCCCTGGCCGCCGACCCGCAACCGACTCACGAATTCACCCTCGACAACGGCTTGAAGGTCGTCGTGCGCGAAGACCATCGCGCGCCGGTGGTGGTATCGCAGATCTGGTACAAGGTCGGCTCCAGCTACGAAACCCCGGGCCAGACCGGTCTGTCTCACGCACTGGAACACATGATGTTCAAGGGCAGCGAGAAAATCGGCCCCGGCGAAGCGTCGCTGATCCTGCGCGACCTCGGCGCCGAAGAGAACGCATTCACCAGCGATGACTTCACCGCTTATTACCAGGTGCTCGCTCGCGATCGTCTGGGCGTAGCCTTCGAACTGGAAGCTGACCGCATGGCCACTCTGCGCCTGCCGGCTGACGAGTTCGCCAAGGAAATCGAAGTCATCAAGGAAGAGCGCCGTCTGCGCACCGATGACAAACCGATGTCCAAGGCTTACGAGCGCTTCAAGGCCATGGCTTACCCGGCCAGCGGTTACCACACGCCGACCATCGGCTGGATGGCTGACCTGGACCGGATGAAGGTCGAGGAACTGCGTCACTGGTATCAATCCTGGTATGTGCCGAACAACGCCACGCTGGTGGTGGTCGGTGACGTTACCCCGGACGAAGTCAAAACCCTCGCCCAGCGTTACTTCGGGCCAATCGCCAGGCGCGATGTGCCGCCATCGAAAAAACCGCTGGAACTGGCCGAGCCCGGCGAACGTCTGATCACCCTGCATGTGCAGACTCAACTGCCTAGCCTGATGCTTGGTTTCAACGTGCCGAGCATCGCCACCGCCGAAGACAAACGCTCGGTGAATGCCCTGCGCCTGATTTCGGCGCTGTTGGACGGCGGCTATAGCGGTCGCATCCCGACGCAACTGGAACGCGGCGAAGAGCTGGTGTCCGGCGGTTCGTCGAGCTACGACGCTTACACCCGTGGCGACAGCCTGTTCACCTTGTCGGCCACGCCGAATACCCAGAAGAAAAAGACCATGGCCCAGGCCGAGGCCGGTCTGTGGAAACTGCTGGAACAACTGAAAACCACCGCGCCGACCGCCGAAGAGCTGGCGCGCGTGCGTGCACAAGTGATTGCCGGTCTGGTTTTCGAGCGTGACTCGATCACCAGCCAGGCCACCGCCATCGGCCAGCTTGAGACCGTCGGTCTGTCCTGGAAGCTGATGGACACCGAACTCGCCGATCTGGAAAGCGTGACCCCGCAAGATATCCAGGACGCCGCCAAGCTGTACTTCACCCGCGAACGTCTCAGCGTCGCCCACGTCCTGCCACTGGAGACGACTCATGAGTGAGCGCAAAACCCCACGCCTGCTGCTCGGCCTAATCGCCGTAGCCGTCATCGGCTCCGCCGCGTTCTATCTGGTACCGAGCGACAAAACCAACGCCAGTGAGGCGCTGGACAACGCCAAGACCAGCCAGAAGTTGCAATCGCTGGCCGAACTCGACGGCAAGGCCCCGGCCACGCGCAAACTGGACGTGCAGACCTGGAACACCGCCGAAGGCACCAAGGTGCTGTTCGTCGAGGCCCATGAGCTGCCGATGTTCGACATGCGTCTGATCTTCGCCGCCGGCAGCAGCCAGGACGGCAAGTCACCGGGTCTGGCCGTGCTGACCAACGCCATGCTCAACGAAGGCGTGGCCGGCAAGGATGTCAGCGCTATCGCCCAGGGTTTTGAAAGCCTCGGTGCGGACTTCGGCAATGGCGCCTACCGCGACATGGCGATTGCTTCGCTGCGCAGCCTGAGTGCCCCCGAGCAACGCGAACCGGCGCTGAAACTGTTCTCGGAAGTGATTGGCAAGCCGACTTTCCCGGCCGATTCCTTCGCCCGCATCAAGAACCAGATGCTCGCCGGTTTCGAATACCAGAAACAGAACCCCGGCAAACTCGCCAGCCTGGAACTGATGAAGCGTCTGTATGGCGATCATCCGTATGCGAATTCCAGCGACGGCACGGCGCAAACCGTTCCGAAGATCACCCTCGCGCAACTGCGTGAATTCCATGAGAAGGCCTACGCGGCCGGCAACGTGGTGATTGCGCTGGTCGGTGATCTGTCGCGCAGCGAAGCCGAGACGATTGCCAATCAGGTGTCCGGCGCCCTGCCGAGAGGCCCGGCGCTGGCGAAAATCGCCCAGCCGCAGGAACCGAAAGCCAGCATCGGCCACATCGAGTTTCCGTCAAAGCAGACCAACCTGATGATCGCCCAACTGGGCATCGACCGTGACGACCCGGATTACGCTGCGCTGTCGATGGGCAACCAGATCCTTGGCGGCGGTGGTTTCGGCACCCGTCTGATGAGCGAAGTACGTGAGAAGCGCGGCCTGACTTACGGTGTGTACTCGGGTTTCAGCCCGATGCAGGCTCGCGGCCCGTTCATGATCAATCTGCAGACCCGCGCAGAAATGAGCGAAGGCACGCTGAAACTGGTGCAGGACGTGCTCGCCGATTACTTGAAGACCGGCCCGACCCAGAAAGAACTCGACGACGCCAAACGCGAACTGGCCGGCAGCTTCCCGCTGTCCACCGCGAGCAACGCCGACATCGTTGGCCAGCTAGGCGCGATGGGCTTCTATAATCTGCCGCTGACCTATCTGGACGACTTCATGCGTCAGTCCCAGAGCCTCACGGTCGAGCAAGTCAAAGACGCAATGAACAAACACTTGAGTACGGACAAACTGGTCATCGTCAGCGCTGGCCCGACCGTGCCGCAAAAGCCGTTACCGGCCCCATCTGATAAACCTGCCGAGCAACCGCTCGGGGTTCCGGAGCATTAATGGCTACTCGTCCAAAGAAACCCGTCCACAACGTCCATAACGGCGTGAATCAGCTGCGCATCATTGGAGGTGAATGGGGCAGCCGCAAGCTGAGCTTCCCCGATGCGCCGGGCCTGCGCCCGACGCCGGACCGGGTGCGGGAAACCCTGTTCAACTGGCTCGCACCGTACGTAGAGGGCGCGAAAGTGCTCGATCCGTTTGCCGGCAGCGGCGCGCTGTTCCTCGAAGCACTGTCCCGGGGGGCGGCCATGGGTCAGGCGCTGGACGCCAGCAACATCGCGGTCTCCAGCCTGAAAGAACACCTCGGCACGCTGCGCTGCACCACCGGTCAGGTGCAGACGGCTGACGCCCTGCGCTATCTGGAAACCCAGACTGCAACTGCCTACGACCTGGTGTTCCTCGACCCGCCGTTCAACCAGAACCTGCTGCCGGCAGTGTGCACGCTGCTGGAAGAGCGCCAATGGCTGGCCGACGATGCGTGGGTCTACACTGAAAGCGAGACCGCGCCATCGACCCTCGGCCTGCCGGGCAACTGGCGCCTGCACCGCGAGCAGAAATCCGGGCGCGTTTACTACGCGTTGTGGCAACGTACGGCAGAGATCACCGGCTAACTGAAAGCCGGGAAAAAACCTGTGGCGAGGGAGCTTGCTCCCGCTGGGTCGCGAAGCGGCCCCCTTTTCAAAACAGGGACTGCTGCGCAGTCCAGCGGGAGCAAGCTCCCTCGCCACAAAAGTGTGTGTGCTCTGAAAATTGACTCACATTGCTGCATCGAGAACCATCGTGTCCCTTTCGTCAGAACGCTTCACCCCCGCTTTCGGCCTCGGCAATCCGCACCTGCAAACCTTGTGGGGGCCGCTGTGGCGCAAAACCGTGCACCTTGATCGCGAGCGCGAACGCCTGTGGCTCGACGACGGCGATTTCCTCGATCTCGACTGGCACGGCCCGCACAGCGCCGACGCACCCTTGGTGCTGGTATTGCACGGACTGACCGGTTCCTCGAACTCGCCTTACGTCGCCGGGATGCAAGCCGCCCTCGCCGCGCAAGGCTGGGCCAGTGTCGCGTTGAACTGGCGTGGCTGCTCGGGCGAACCGAATCTGCTGCCGCGCAGCTATCATTCCGGCGCCAGCGAAGACCTTGCCGAAGCCATCAGACACCTGCGCGCCAAGCGACCACTGGCGCCGCTGTATGCCGTCGGTTATTCGCTGGGCGGTAATGTGCTGCTCAAGCACTTGGGCGAAACCGGCCGCGAAAGCGGTGTGCTTGGTGCGGTCGCGGTATCGGTGCCGTTTCGTCTGGACCAATGCGCGGATCGGATCGGCCAAGGGTTTTCCAAGGTCTATCAGGCGCACTTCATGCGCGAGATGCTTGCCTACATCAAGAACAAGCAACGGCAGTTCCAGCATGACGGACGCGAAGACGGCCTCGCCGCGCTGGCAGCGCTCGGCTCGCTGGAGAACATGCGCACGTTCTGGGATTTCGACGGCCGGGTGACCGCGCCGCTGCATGGCTTTGTCGATGCCGAGGATTATTATCGCCGCGCATCGAGCCGCTACTTCCTCGGCGAGATCCACACGCCGACTCTGATTATTCAGGCGGCGGACGATCCATTCGTGTTCCCGCACAGCCTGCCGCAAGCCAGCGAGCTGTCCTCGTCGACGCAGTTCGAATTGCAGGCACGGGGCGGGCATGTCGGGTTCGTCGATGGTTCGTTCCGTCAGCCGGGTTACTACCTGGAACGGCGCATCCCGCAATGGCTGGCCGCCTCAGGCCGCGAGTAGCGCCATGAGCGATCAGGGCGAGTCGATCCGCTTCTGGCAGACCGAGCCACCTGAGCCGGCAGTTCAAGCAGGTTTATGGCGTCGGGCCTGCGGCGTATCGCAATGCCCGACGGACGCCTGAAGATACCCAATGATCCTTGTAGGAGTGAGCCTGCTCGCGATAGCAGTGTGTCCGTCGACATCAATATTGACGGTTAAACCGCCATCGCGAGCAGGCTCACTCCTACAGGGAGTTTGCGGGGATCACTCGCCGGTGGCGACGCCTCGGGCCGGCTCGTTGATCCACTCGCTCCACGACCCTGCATACAGCGAGGCCAGCGGATAACCCGCCAGACACAACGCAAACAGATTGTGGCAAGCCGTGACCCCGGAACCGCAATACGCGACCAGTTCCGACGGCGAGCGATCGCCCAATTTCGCGGCAAAGCGCTGTTTGAGCTGATCGGCCGGCAGGAATCGTCCGTCGCTGCCAAGGTTGTCAGTGAACGCCGCACATTGCGCGCCGGGAATGTGCCCGGCAATTGGATCGATCGGCTCTACTTCACCCTTGAAACGCGGCAATCCGCGGGCATCAAGCAAGGTCAGCGTCGGTTGGCCGAGGCGCTTGTGCAATTGCTCGGCGCTGAGCAACAGATGCATGTCTGGTTGTCCGCTGAAATTGCCGCGAGACACGCTCGGCGCGTCGAGGCTCAGCGGCAGGCCCGCCGCATGCCACGCTTTGAGGCCGCCATCGAGAATGAACACGCCATCACGTTTGCCCAGCCACGCCAGCAACCACCAGGCCCGCGCCGCATAAGCGCCGGGGCCGTCGTCATACAGAATCACTTCGCTGTCGGCATTGATGCCCCAGGCCTGCAGTCGCTCGATCAACGCGGCTGGCTCGGGCAACGGATGCCGTCCGGTCTTGCCCTTGATCACCGGGCCACTGAGGTCACGCTCAAGATCGGCGAAGCTCGCCCCGGCAATATGCCCTTCGGCGTAGCTGCGCTGACCGTAATCCGGATCTTCGAGGGCAAAACGACAATCGAGAATCACCAGCCCCGGCTGCTCCTTGCGGGCATCCAACGCTTGCGGGCTGATCAGTTGCGCAATCGGCATAGCGGACTCCTGTGGGACGACATCGAAATTGTTTATTGCACTTCTTCGAGGGCCTGGGCCAGCGGCACGTAGAACTCCTCGAACAACGCATTGACCTCTTCGCGGGCCTGCTCGGTGACAAAACCTGCTTCCAGCACCAACACCTGATACACGCCACGTTTAATGGCCTGCTCGCTGAGGTGTTTGGAATTCTCCCGCGTGGTGCACAGAAACCTTACCCATGAGGTAAGGATGATCCAGGCATTCAGCGTCAGGGATTCGATTTGCACGCGATCCATCTTGAGAATCCCGGCAGCCACAAACCCTTCATAGATCGCCGTGCCCTGAATCAGGCAACGTTGAGAGAAACGCCGGTAGCGCGCAGCCAGGTCCGCATCGCTGTCGAGCAAATGTTCCAGATCACGATGCAAAAAGCGATAACCCCACATCGCCGACAGCAGCTCCTTGAGGTAGTAGCGCTTGTCTTCGACCGTGGCAGCACGACCCTGAGGCGGGCGCAGGAAGCTGTCCACCAGGCTTTCGTACTCACTGAACAGCACGGCGATAATCGCCTGCTTGTTGGGGAAGTGGTAGTACAGATTGCCCGGAGAAATCTCCATATGGGCCGCGATGTGATTGGTGCTGATACTGCGTTCGCCCTGCTGATTGAACAGTTCGAGGCTGTTCTGCACGATGCGCTCGCTGGTTTTTATCCGTGGGGCCATGGCTTGAGCTTAAATTCAGAGTGCGATAGCGGGCATCTTACGACCTATCGGTCAGCGGATAAAACCGCACCGGTTCAGGAAGTCATTTGACTTTGTAGAGCATAGACTCTAAAAAGTTCCTCACTACAATAAATCCGGAGCTGACCATGACTGCCGACATTGCCTACTTGCAGGCGCTTCAACAGCCGTTGGACGAGCTCAATCGGCTATTCGACGGCCAGCGCGCCGCTTACGCCGCCAACCCGATGCCGCCCGCCGCCCAGCGCCAGCAATGGCTCAAGGCGTTGCGCGATCTGTTGAGCAATGAACGTCAGGCCTTGATCGAAGCAATCAGCACCGATTTCAGCCACCGCAGCGCTGATGAAACCCTGCTGGCCGAGCTGATGCCGAGCTTGCACGGCATTCATTACGCCAGCCGCCACATCAAACAGTGGATGAAGCCCTCGCGGCGCAAAGTCGGCGTCGCGTTTCAGCCTGCTGCGGCAAAAGTGGTGTACCAGCCGCTGGGCGTGGTCGGCGTCATCGTGCCGTGGAACTACCCGCTGTTTCTTGCCATCGGCCCGCTGGTCGGTGCCCTTTCGGCGGGCAATCGGGTGATGCTCAAGCTCAGCGAATCGACCCCCGCCACCGGCCTGCTGCTCAAGGAGTTGCTGGCGCGGATCTTCCCCGAAGACCTGGTCTGCGTGGTGCTCGGTGAAGCCGATGTCGGCGTGGCGTTCTCCCGGCTGCGCTTCGATCACCTGCTGTTCACCGGCGCCACCAGCATCGGCAAGCATGTGATGCGCGCCGCCGCCGAAAACCTGACCCCTGTGACCCTCGAACTGGGCGGCAAGTCGCCGGCCATCGTCTCCCGCGACGTACCGCTGAAAGACGCTGCCGAACGCATCGCCTTCGGCAAAACCCTCAACGCCGGCCAGACCTGCGTCGCCCCGGATTACGTGCTGGTGCCGGAAGACCGCGTCGGCGCGTTCGTCGAGGCTTATCGTCAGGCAGTTCAGGGGTTTTATCCGACCCTCGCCGACAACCCGGACTACACCGCAATCATCAACGATCGCCAATTGGCGCGGCTCAACAGCTATCTCAGCGACGCCACCAGCAAGGGCGCGCTGCTGATTCCGCTGTTCGATCAAGGACAGGGCCGGCGCATGCCGCATAGCCTGCTGCTGAATGTCAGCGACGACATGACGGTAATGCAGGATGAAATCTTCGGCCCGTTGCTGCCGATCGTGCCGTATCAGGATCTGGATCAGGCATTTGCCTACATCAATCAGCGCCCTCGTCCTCTGGCCCTTTACTACTTTGGCTACGACAAGCGTGAGCAGAATCGCGTATTGCACGAAACCCATTCGGGCGGCGTGTGCCTGAACGACACCTTGCTGCACGTCGCGCAGGACGACATGCCGTTCGGCGGCATTGGCGCCTCGGGCATGGGCCATTACCACGGTCACGAAGGTTTTCTGACTTTCAGCAAGGCCAAAGGCGTACTGATCAAACAGCGCTTCAACGCGGCCAGGCTGATTTATCCGCCGTATGGCACGTCGATCCAGAAACTGATTCAGAAACTGTTCATTCGCTAATGCACGTCACCGCCGGGTAATAACAACAATGCACCCAAGCCTGACCGAAACACCTGCCCTGTCGCGCCGTGGCCTGCTGAAATTCAGCCTCGGCGCCACCGCGTTTCTTGCCACTGCCGGGCTTGGCGCTAGCCTTAGTGGTTGTTCGTCGAGCATCGCCGCTAACGGCTTCGTCACGTTACGCGATGGCGATCTGCTGTTTTTGCGCGCGTTGATTCCAGTGATGCTCGATGGCGCGGTAGCCGCGACAGCCATGCCCGCCGCCATCGACGGAACGCTGAAGTCTTTGGACTACAGCCTCAATCACCTGTCGCCGGAAATGCTCAAGCTCACCCGGCAACTGTTCGACGTACTCGGCATGGCCGTGACTCGCGGCCCGCTCACCGGCATCTGGGGCAGTTGGGAAAACGCCAGTCCCGAGGCCATGCGGCATTTCCTCGACCGCTGGCAGAACAGCTCGCTGAGCCTGTTGCGCATGGGCCATAGCTCCCTGCAGCAAATGGTGATGATGGCGTGGTACACCCGCGCCGAATCCTGGGCCCATTGCGGCTACCCCGGCCCACCCACCGTCTGAAACAGTGGAGCCCCTATCGCGAGCAGGCTCACTCCCACAGGGGTCGCATTCCAAATGTAGGAGTGAGCCTGCTCGCGATGAGGCCAACAGCAGCACTATCAATCTGCCAGACAACAATAAGAGAGCCTGAACATGCCCGTACCCGACCCGTTCCGCGAAGGCCTCGCCCGTGGCTGGAAAACCTACAACGGCGCGCAACTGACCAATGACCTGACGCTGGAAGCCGACGTGGCAATCATCGGCAGCGGCGCTGGCGGCGGCACCACTGCGGAAATCCTCAGCGCCGCTGGCTATAAAGTGTTGCTGATCGAAGAAGGCCCGCTGAAAACCAGCAGCGACTTCAAAATGCTCGAAGACCAGGCCTACAGCAGCCTCTATCAGGAAGGCATCGGCCGCATGAGCAAGGACGGTGCGATCACCATCCTGCAAGGACGCGCCGTCGGTGGCACCACGCTGATCAACTGGACATCGAGCTTTCGCACTCCCGATCCGACCCTCGAACACTGGGCCAAGGAGCACAACGTCAAGGGTCATGCCCCGGCCGACATGGCGCCATGGTTCGAGAAAATGGAAAAACGTCTCGGCGTCGCCCCCTGGATGGTTCCGCCCAATGCCAACAACGACGTGATCCGTAAAGGCTGTGAGCAACTCGGCTATAGCTGGCACGTCATTCCGCGTAACGTGCTCGGCTGCTGGAACCTCGGCTATTGCGGCATGGGCTGCCCGACCAACGCCAAGCAATCGATGATGGTCACGACCATTCCCGCGACGCTGGAAAAGGGTGGCGAACTGCTCTATCTGGCCCGCGCCGAAAAGCTGTTGCTCAATGGCGACAAGGTCACCGGCCTGCAATGCGTGGCGATGGATGAACGCTGCGTCGAGCCAACCGGCCGCACCATCACGGTCAAGGCGCGGCATTACGTGCTGGCCGGTGGCGGCATCAACAGCCCGGGGCTGCTGTTGCGTTCGGATGCTCCCGATCCGCACAAGTGCCTCGGCAAACGCACGTTTCTGCATCTGGTGAATATGTCCGCCGGGCGTTTCGAAGAAGTGGTCAACCCGTTCTACGGCGCGCCGCAGTCAATTTACTCGGACTATTTCCAGTGGAAGGACGGCACCACCGGGCCGATGGGCTACAAACTCGAAGTGCCGCCGTTGCAACCGGCGCTGGCGGCAACGCTGCTCGGCGGTTTTGGCCAGCAGAACGCCGAGCACATGGCCGATCTGCCGCACACCCATGCCATGCTCGCGTTGCTGCGCGACGGCTTTCACCCGGACAGCCCAGGCGGCAGCGTCGAATTGCGTGGTGATGGTTCGCCGGTGCTCGACTATCAGGTCTCGCCCTACGCTTGGGAAGGTCTGCGCCGGGCGTTCCACAGCATGGCCGAGATTCAGTTTGCCGGTGGTGCCAAATCGGTGATGCCGATGCACGCCGATGCGCGCTACGTGAACAGCCTGGCCGAAGCGCGCTCGCTGATCGACGGTCTGAGCCTTGAGTTGTATCGTACCCGGCTGGGCAGCGCTCACGTCATGGGCGGTTGCGCGATGGGCGAAGACCCGAAAACTGCGGTCACCGACAGCCTGGGTCGTCATCATCAACTGAATAATCTGTCGATTCACGACGGCTCGCTGTTCCCCACCAGCATCGGCGCCAACCCGCAATTGTCGGTGTATGGCCTGACCGCGCAACTGGCGACATCCCTCGTCGATCGACTGAGAAATCCGTGAAAAAACCGATTATTCGTCTCGTCTATAGTGCTTTCTTACCCAACAGGCGACTTGGCCGACCGGGACGGCTGCGATACCATCCGACTCCCCAACGGACTCCCGCCAGGACGACGCGATGAACCGAGTGTTGTACCCAGGTACCTTCGACCCTATTACCAAGGGCCATGGCGATCTGGTCGAACGCGCCTCGCGCCTGTTCGATCACGTGATCATTGCTGTCGCCGCCAGCCCGAAGAAAAACCCGCTGTTCCCGCTGGAACAACGGGTTGAACTGGCTCGCGAAGTGACCAAACACCTGCCGAACGTCGAAGTGGTCGGCTTCTCGACACTGCTGGCGCATTTCGCCAAAGAGCAGAACGCCAACGTGTTCCTGCGTGGCCTGCGAGCGGTGTCGGACTTCGAATACGAGTTCCAGTTGGCGAACATGAATCGCCAACTGGCACCGGATGTCGAGAGCCTGTTCCTCACGCCGTCCGAGCGTTATTCGTTCATTTCCTCGACGCTGGTGCGGGAAATCGCAGCTCTGGGCGGCGATATCACCAAATTCGTCCACCCGGCCGTGGCCGACGCGTTGACCCTGCGCTTCAAGAAGTAACGACCGTTCAAACGGCGCCCGCGTGCACTACGGGCGCCAATGCGGCACAATTGCGCGCATTGATTTATAGCGCCCGGGCCTGCCGCCCCGGCTGGAGTTAGCATGTCCCTGATCATCACCGACGATTGCATCAACTGCGACGTCTGCGAACCCGAGTGCCCGAACGCCGCCATTTCCCAGGGCGAAGAGATCTACGTGATCGACCCGAACCTGTGCACCCAGTGCGTCGGCCACTACGACGAACCGCAGTGCCAACAGGTCTGCCCGGTGGATTGCATCCCGCTGGACGAGGCGCATCCGGAGACTGAAGAGCAGTTGATGGAGAAGTACCACAAGATTACTGGCAAGGCCTGAGTCTATCTTCGCTTATTAGTCCTATCGCCAGCAGGCTGGCTCCCACAGGGGATTTGTGCCGATCACAATCCCTTGTGGGAGCCAGCCTGCTGGCGATGAGGCCTCAGCATCACTGCATTATTCAGATCAGCTCACTCCCGCTGCTCAAACCCCTCCCCCGTACACCCCAGACACCGCACAAACGCCGCTTTCGCCGGATCGACCACCAACGCCTGCCCCGCATCCCCGACGCCGCCGCCCAGCGCGGTAAATGGTAGCGACACCACGAACACCCCTGCACCAATCACCGTCGCCACCACCAATAAAGGTCGGGCAATCAGCAGATCGCCGATCATCGCGTAGGCAGGGGGATTCTGAATGGTGTAGCGCGGATCACCGCTGCCGCTTTCCGTGGCCCGGGCGGGCAGACTGGAACACAGCAGCAGTGCGACAAGCAGGACTTGCAAGGATTTCATGGCACGATCCTTCGGGCTGAACAGTGAGACAACTCACTATAGACCGTAGGACTTTTTCGACTTCCTGCCTAACTTTGGCAGCGCGGGCAGAACACACTGGAGCGCTGACCCAGCTTCACTTCCCGCAGGCCGGTGCCGCAGACCTTGCAGTGTTCGTTGCCACGACCGTAGACAAACAGTTCCTGCTGGAAATACCCCGGCTGACCGTCGCCACCAATAAAGTCGCGCAACGTGGTGCCGCCACGCTCGATAGCCGCGGCGAGGATGCGTTTGATCTCGATTGCCAGTTTCAGATAACGCGCCCGGGAAATGCTCTTGGCCTCACGGCGCGGGTCGATGCCGGCAGCGAACAGCGCTTCGGTCGCATAAATGTTGCCGACGCCCACCACCACCGCGTTGTCCATGATGAACGGCTTGACCGCCATCGAACGCCCACGTGACAACTGAAACAAGCGCTCGCCATCGAACAGATCGGTCAACGGCTCCGGCCCGAGGCGAATCAGCAATTCGTGATTGAGCGGATCGGTACTCCAGAGCATCGCGCCGAAACGCCGTGGATCGGTGTAGCGCAGGGCCAGTCCCGACTCCAGTTCGATATCGACATGCTCATGCTTGAGCGCCGGCAACCCGACTTCCACCAGCCGCAGATTGCCCGACATGCCCAAGTGACTGATCAAGGTACCGACTTCGGCGTTGATCAACAGATACTTGGCTCGCCGCTCGACCAGCACGATGCGCTGCCCGGACAGGCGCACATCGAGGTCTTCGGGAATCGGCCAGCGCAACCGTCGCTCGCGCACGACCACCCGGCTGACGCGCTGGCCTTCCAGATGCGGGGCGATGCCCCGACGGGTGGTTTCGACTTCCGGCAGTTCAGGCATGGCGTCCTCGAATCAATGCGCGCCGAGGTCGCGGATCGTTTGTTTGAGCGTTTCGAAGTCGTAGTCCGACAGACCAACATAATCAAGGACCAGCGGCCCGACCGCGTTCCACTCGAAATCTTCGGTCTGGTTGCCCAGCACTCGGTACGACGCGCAGATGTGCTCGGCCATTTTCAGAATCGCCAGCAGTTTTTTCAACTGGCTGTTGCGCGACGACTCGTCAGTGAAGATCGCCAGCGCGTTGTGGTGATTGGCGATAGCCGCACTCACATGCTCCGGCAGGCGCCACGACTTGGCCGTGTAGTAGCCGACCACCGCATGGTTGGTGTTGAACTCACGGTTTTCGGTATCGACCACTCGGCATTCAGGACTGGCATTGGCGTAAGCCTGTTCCAGCACCGACATATAGTTGGGGAAGCGCTGCAGCATCAACGGCACGCCGCAATCGTGGAACAGACCCAAGGCGTAGGCTTCATCGCCAGCCTGAGTGCCGATGCGTTTGGCCAGCGTCAGGCAGGTCATCGCGACGTCTTGAGCGGTGTCCCAGAAACGATTGAGCGTGACGATGGTGTCGTCGTTCATCTCGCCCTTGATCGACTGCGCGTTGATCAGGTTGATGATCGAGCGGCTGCCCAGCAGATTCACTGCGCGCTGAATCGAGGTGATCTTGTTGCTCAGGCCGTAATACGGCGAGTTGACGATTTTCAGCAACGAGCCGGACAGGCCAGGGTCTTGGGCGATCAATTTGGCGATCACCTCCAGATCCGGGTCGGGCATGTACTGCTCCATTTGCAGATCCACCATGATCTGCGGCTGCGCCGGCACGCTGATGCCTTGCAGGGACTGTTGAATCTGTTCGGTGGTCAGCTCTTGGGACATAAGTACACACTCTGGGACAGGCGGGGATTCTAACCTCTAAAAACTGCAGGACGACATACCAGTGGGCAATTGTCAGGAACTTTCATTCACGCGCCGGCTTCGGAATCTGTAATGCCGAACGGTTGAATTCAGTTCCGTGCGACGGCAAATCCCGCAGACTCAGGAGCTTATAGATGGCCACTTCCCTCAACGGCAAACGTGTCGCTTTTTTGGTAACCGATGGTTTCGAACAGGTTGAATTGACTGGCCCCAAGCAAGCGCTGGAGCAGGCTGGTGCACAGGTCGACATCCTCTCGGCCGAAGCCGGCAAGGTCAAAGGCTGGAACCACGACAAACCGGCGGACGACTTCAAGGTAGACCAGACTTTCCAGGCCGCCAGCATCGAGCAGTACGATGCCGTGGTGTTGCCCGGCGGCGTGCA
The DNA here is from genome assembly GCF_044744235.1 of Pseudomonas sp. NPDC087346. Lineage (NCBI taxonomy): Bacteria > Pseudomonadati > Pseudomonadota > Gammaproteobacteria > Pseudomonadales > Pseudomonadaceae > Pseudomonas > Pseudomonas sp. NPDC087346. The sequence goes on along the minus strand of NZ_JBIUXX010000015.1, from coordinate 30,290 downwards.
GAACTCCGACACCATCCGCATCGACCAGAATGCCCAGCATCTGGTCAAGACCGGTGCGTCCGCCGGCAAGCCCATCGCGGTGATTTGCCATGGCAGTTGGTTGCTGATTTCTTCGGGACTGGTCAATGGCAAGACCATGACCAGCTATAAAACGGTCAAGGATGATCTGGTGAATGCCGGTGCGCACTGGGTGGATAAAGAAGTGGTCAAGGACGGCAACCTGATCAGCAGTCGAAACCCGGATGATATTCCGGCGTTCAGCCGCGAACTGATCACCGCCCTGTCAGCCTGACCCCGCACAGGCACCACTCCCACTGATCTATTGTGGTGAGGGGATTTTTATCCCCTCACCACAGGGCCTCTGTATAGCCCCCCAGCGCAGGCGTCCTGTGTATCCAACAGCCACATGTCCACTCGCCAGCCAATCGGGCAGTACAACACGCTATACTCCCGCTCTTTTTTCCGGAGCGACGTCATGTCCCTGCCTAGCCTGCGCCTCAAAGCCAACGCCGACCGACGCCTGCGAAACGGCCACTTGTGGGTCTACAGCAACGAAATCGACGTTGCCGCCACCCCTCTGAACGGCTTCAAGGCCGGCGATCAGGCCATCCTCGAAGCTGCCGGCGGCAAGCCGCTGGGCATCGTCGCGATGAGCCCGAACAACCTGATCTGCGCCCGTCTGCTGTCGCGCGACATCAAGCTGCCGCTGGACAAGTCGCTGCTGGTGCATCGCCTGAACGTTGCCCTGTCGCTGCGTGATCGCCTGTTCGACAAGCCGTTCTATCGTCTGGTCTACGGCGATTCCGACCTGCTGCCAGGTCTGGTGGTTGACCGTTTCGGCGACATCCTGGTGGTGCAGATCGCTTCGGCGACCATGGAAGCGCATAAAGAAGACGTGATCGCCGCACTGACCCAAGTGCTCAAGCCGAGCGGCATTCTGTTCAAGAACGACTCCGCTGCCCGTGATGCCGAAGGCCTCAACCGCTACGTCGAAACCGTGTTCGGCCTGGTGCCGGAGTGGGTTGCACTGGAAGAGAACGGCGTGAAGTTCGAAGCACCGGTGATTCAGGGCCAGAAAACCGGTTGGTTCTACGATCACCGCATGAACCGCGCCCGTCTGGCACCTTACGCCAAAGGCAAGCGCGTGCTCGACCTGTACAGCTACATCGGTGGCTGGGGCGTGCAGGCTGCCGCATTCGGCGCCAGTGAAGTGTTCTGCGTCGATGCCTCGGCCTTCGCCCTCGACGGCGTCGAGCGCAACGCCGCGCTGAACGGCTTCGCTGAAAAAATGACCTGCATTGAAGGCGACGTGTTCGAAGCCCTGAAAGAACTCAAGGCCAGCGAAGAGCGCTTCGACGTGATCGTTGCCGATCCGCCTGCATTCATCAAACGCAAGAAAGACCTGAAGAACGGCGAAGGCGCTTACCGTCGCCTGAACGAACAGGCCATGCGCCTGCTCAACAAGGACGGCATCCTGTTCAGCGCTTCGTGCTCCATGCACCTGCCGGAAGACGATCTGCAGAACATCCTGCTGACCAGCGCCCGTCACCTGGACCGCAATATCCAGCTGCTGGAGCGTGGCGGTCAGGGCCCGGATCACCCGGTGCACCCGGCCATCGCCGAAACCCGCTACATCAAGAGCATCACCTGCCGTCTGCTGCCAAACAGCTGATTGGCCTGAAAACGGGGAGCCCACGGGCTCCCCGTTTGCTGTCTGGTGATGCAATGTCGCCGGATTCACTGCTGTTTTCTTCCTCTTCCTACAAATACCTTCCTATATATATGCAGGAAATTTCTCTGCACATTTAATTTGTCGCCATATAACTTACAATCCGAATTTGCTCGAGCGACCACTCCGACAAAATTACTGGATTTTTCCTACTTGATAATCGCTTGCCATAAATCCATTACAAACTATTATTGAGTTGTCACCACGAGGTGGCACCCACAATTGATGAACAAGGAGTTCACACTATGAAAGCAATTACTCTGGAAGCTAACAAAATCGCAAACCTGGCTTTTCTGGTTGCCCCTAAAGCCCGTTAAGTAAGTCAGGACGCTGGGGAGTGCCGGCCCTCCAGCGTCCGCCCGACTGTAACCAGAGCGAGCCGACCCATATGCACATCAATCCTTTTCTGTTTATATTGCCGCGCACACCCGGACAAATAGTCTGGAACTACAAAGATCATGTCCAACATGAACTTGATGTCAATTACGCGTCACGCCTTGCCAAACTTATAAACAACCCCGACACATTCGACAGCCGCAACATAATAGACATACAACTATTAAATGCGGGAATACTAACCATTACAAAACTAGACAACCCGCAATGGGGTTGGGATGAACTGTCGAAAATTTATCATATCGGCACTCAGAACATTCCCTGCGAACATACACCTCAAGATATCCATGAGTGGTCCAGACAATATCTCCAGCATTGCAATGAAGTACTGACCACTCCGGCTCCCGAGCAAGAACGTCCGCTTCAGGATGATGCCCAGCGAATTCCCCTGCCCAAACCATTCGCATTGACTGACGACAGCCTGAACAACGCATTGCTCCAGCGCAAAACCTGTCGCTCGTTCAATGGCGCAGCGATCAATCTCGATGACGTTGCCACCTTGTTGTATCTGACCCTCGGTTATCTCCACGAACGTAAAAACGATCGCGACTCCAGCATCGCCCACGGTCTCGACGCCCGACGCAGCAGCCCTTCCGGTGGTGGCCTCAACGCGTGCGAAGGCTTTCTTCTGGTGCAGAACGTCACCGGTCTCGAGCCTGGTATTTACGCCTATCACCCGGCAGAGCACGCCCTGAGTTCAGTGAACCCGCTACCCGAACCGGCACTCGGCAATCTGTTGGCCGGCCAGCACTTCATCAACAACCTGCCGCTGGGACTGTTCATCACCGCGCGATTCGACAAGCTCTGGTGGAAATACGAACACTCGCGGGCCTACCGGATGGCGTTCGTCGAGGCCGGCCACCTGTCGCAATCCTTTCAACTGGTGGCGACAACACTGGGCCTTAATACCTGGCTGACCGGAGCGTTTGCCGACAGCCAGGTCGAAGCTCTGCTGAAGATCGAAAACAGCGCAGAACAGCCGTTGTTCTTCGTCGGTTGTGGTGCGAGCGACGGGCGAGCGATGTGCCAGGAAATGCAGGACCTGTTACAGGAGCCTTCGCCATGAAGGCACTTACTACCGGCCTCGATGAAAAACCGCTGTCCTGGTCGCTTCAGTTCACTTTGGGCGACTGGAACAATCACGCCACCGTTCGCACCAGCCATCACGACTACCAATTGCCGCCCGACGTGCAGCAACAACTGCTGACCCGCTTCTGGTTCCCGCCGGCATTCCTGCCGTACCTGGCCCATCCGGCCATCGAAGCGGCTGGCACCGACGTCATGCATCGCCTGTCAGCTTGTCATCTGGTGCATTTTCTCGACTACACCACGTTGCTCGAACACCGCATCGTCAACCGCGCCGTCGAAACCATCATTCACGGCGAGTTGCCCGCATACGTTCCCCCGCGAATGAAAAATGCCGCACTCCAGCTCTACACGGACGAGGGTTATCACGCGCTGTTTTCCAACCGACTCGCCGAGCAGATCGCCAAGCTTTATGCCATCGCCGAGCGTCCGGTGATGCCTCTGCGCATCACCCGACTGAACGCATTGATCGCCCGCACGCCCGAAAACAGCCGACCACTGGCATGGTTTCTGCTCGGCTTCGTCTCGGAAACCATCATTGCCCGTGAGCTACTCGACGTCTGCCGGGAAAGTCTGGTGAGCAGCGTAAGTGACATGTTGCGCGACCACCTCGCTGACGAGGCCCGCCACAGCCGCTACTTTTCTGAAGTGTTCCACTACCTCTGGTTGACCCTGAACGGTCGCCAGCGAGTGTTCGCTGCCAGAACCCTGCTGGATATCATCGTAACGTTCTTCGAAGTCGATGAGCGCTGGTTGAAACAGAGCTTGCGCGGCGCCAGGATTGCCGACAGCGCCATCTGCGAAATACTCGACAGCGCGACCAGCGTTGGGGCCCGACGCCAGCGAGCCAGAAACGGGGCCGTCGCTACTCTGGATGCGCTAAGCAAAGCCGGATTCTTCGCACTACCCAACAACCTGAAACTTTTCGCCAGGGCAGGACTGATCGATGAATGAAGGAAGAACAGTGGTGACCGCCCGGCAACGACGTGGGGCTGTGAGCCTCTTGTTGGCGATGGTGCTCCTGGGCGTTTTTCCACTCGACGTTCTGCTTCCTTCGTTCCCGGCGTTGGCCGCGCACTTCGGGCGCACCCCGGCGGATATTGCGCTGTCGATCAGCCTGTTCGCCGTCGGCATCGCCTTTGCTCAATTGCTGATCGGACCGCTTTCCGACGTCATCGGCCGCAAAGGGCTGCTGCTTGCCGGCATGAGCGTGTCGATGCTCGGTGCGCTCGGTTGCGTGATGACCAGCGACTACTCGTTGTTCCTGATGTTTCGCGTGTTGCAGGCACTCGGTTGCGGCTGCTTCGTATTGTCCCAGGCCCTGGTCCAGGACCTGTTCGAGGGTGAGGAGCGTGATCGCCTGCGCATCCTGATGGTCACGGCTACCGGGATTTTCATCTCGGTGTCGCCGTTGGCCGGCACCTTTCTGCAAGCCACCCTCGGCTGGCGCGGCAGTTTCTGGCTGTTTACTGCACTGGCTACCGTGGTGCTAATCAAGGCCTGGCTGTTTCTGGAGAACACCCGCCCGGCCACCAGCAGCAATACGCTTAACTTCCTGGGCGCCTATCGACGAGTACTGGGGAATTTCGATTTCGTCGGTTATTGGCTGATTTCAGCCTTTGCCTTCGCTTGCCACTTCTCGTTCATCGTCATCTCGCCGCTGATCTTCATGGAACGCCTGCAACTCTCGGCTTATGACTTTTCGCTGATCCTGTTGATTTACGGCGCAGCCTATATCGTCGGAGGTGTCGCCGCCACAGTGCTGAGCCGACGAATCACCCCCGGCCAGCAGATCATTACCGGGCTGAGCCTGATCCTCCTGGCCGGGCTGGTAATGCTGTATCTGTCGAAGTATTTTGCGCTGAGCCCGGCCACGGTACTGGTGCCAATGTTGATCTGCACCGCCGGCACCACCATTGCCCGCCCTGCTGCCACCTCTCGGGCTATGAGCCTGTTTCCCGAGATTGCCGGTACCTCGGCCTCGGCTGGCAGCACGATCATCTTCATTTGTGGCGGATTGATCAGTGCGCTGATCAGCCTCAGCCCGACCAACCTGCAATCGACGCTCGGTTACTGCTTCGTCCTGCTCAGTTGCGTGACGCTGACACTAAATAGCCGGATCAGCCGTCGAGCAAAACTGTCGAGGCCAGTCCGATAGCGCAGCCGGGCGGTGATTGAAGCTGCCGGTCGTCATCCAATACCCACCGTCGGCACTGGAACAACGTTTTGCGCCATTCCCTCCAGACGCCAGCGGTGTAGAATCGGCAGATTCATCGCCATTCATCCCCCGGCGGGTTTATGAGCTCAGGCTGAGGCAAGCGGCGATCCCGCAAAGTCATCGGCAACTTCCGGACACACGGCTATTTCTGAGTGTTCCAGACGTCAATAGAAGCTCACTCCCCTTTGATACCTGATTAGCCGCCCGGAGTGTTCCATGCCAGATTACCGCTCGAAAACATCCACCCACGGCCGCAACATGGCCGGCGCCCGCGCACTGTGGCGCGCCACCGGGATGAAAGATGACGACTTCAAAAAGCCGATCATCGCCATTGCCAACTCCTTCACCCAGTTCGTTCCGGGCCATGTGCACCTGAAAGACCTCGGTCAACTGGTTGCCCGTGAAATCGAACGTGCCGGTGGCGTAGCGAAAGAATTCAACACCATCGCCGTGGATGACGGCATCGCCATGGGCCACGACGGCATGCTCTATTCGCTGCCGAGCCGCGAGATCATTGCCGACTCCGTCGAGTACATGGTCAACGCCCACTGCGCCGACGCGATTGTGTGCATCTCCAACTGCGACAAGATCACCCCGGGCATGCTGATGGCAGCCCTGCGTCTGAACATTCCGGTGATTTTCGTTTCCGGCGGCCCGATGGAAGCCGGCAAGACCAAACTCGCTGCCCACGGCCTCGACCTTGTCGACGCCATGGTGATCGCCGCCGACTCCAGCGCTTCTGACGAGAAAGTCGCTGAGTACGAGCGCAGCGCGTGCCCGACCTGCGGTTCGTGCTCCGGCATGTTCACCGCCAACTCGATGAACTGCCTGACCGAAGCACTGGGCCTCGCACTGCCGGGCAACGGTTCGACCCTCGCCACCCACAGCGACCGCGAGCAGCTGTTCCTGCAGGCCGGCCGCACCATCGTCGAGCTGTGCAAGCGTTACTACACCGAGAACGACGAGTCGGTGCTGCCGCGCAACATCGCCAACTTCAAGGCGTTCGAGAACGCGATGATGCTCGACATCGCCATGGGCGGTTCGACCAACACCATCCTGCACCTGCTGGCTGCCGCCCAAGAGGCGGAAATCGATTTCGACCTGCGCGATATCGACCGTCTCTCGCGCACCGTTCCACAGTTGTGCAAAGTTGCGCCGAACATCCAGAAGTACCACATGGAAGACGTGCACCGCGCTGGCGGCATTTTCAGCATCCTCGGTTCGCTCGCCCGTGGCGGCCTGCTGCACACCGACCTGCCGACTGTACACAGCCGCAGCATGGAAGAAGCCATCGCCAAGTGGGACATCACCCAGACCACCGACGAAGCTGTGCATCACTTCTTCAAGGCTGGCCCGGGGGGCATTCCGACCCAGACCGCGTTCAGCCAGTCGACCCGCTGGGAAAGTCTCGACGACGACCGTGAAAACGGCTGTATCCGCAGCTTCGAGCACGCCTACTCCCAAGAAGGTGGCCTGGCCGTTCTGTACGGCAACATCGCTCTGGACGGCTGTGTGGTGAAAACCGCTGGTGTCGATGAGTCGATCCACGTCTTCGAAGGCAATGCAAAAATCTTCGAAAGTCAGGACAGCGCCGTACGCGGCATCCTCGCTGACGAAGTGAAGGCCGGCGACATCGTGATCATTCGTTACGAAGGCCCGAAAGGCGGCCCGGGCATGCAGGAAATGCTCTACCCGACTTCGTACCTGAAATCCAAAGGCCTGGGCAAAGATTGCGCGTTGCTCACCGACGGTCGTTTCTCCGGCGGTACGTCGGGCCTGTCCATCGGTCACGCTTCGCCAGAAGCGGCTGCCGGTGGTGCAATCGGTCTGGTACAGGACGGCGACAAAGTCCTGATCGACATTCCGAACCGTTCGATCAACCTGTTGATCAGCGATGAGGAAATGGCTGCACGCCGTGCCGAACAGGACAAGAAAGGCTGGAAACCGGTTGAAGTGCGTCCACGTAAAGTGACCACCGCCCTGAAAGCCTATGCCCTGCTGGCCACCAGCGCCGACAAGGGCGCGGTGCGTAACAAAGCGATGCTCGACGGCCTGTAATCCTTAGCCGCCGGACAAAAAAATGCCCCGCCAAGTGCGGGGCTTTTTTTGCCTGATCGATTCAATGGGTAAATATGACTGCCCCATCGCGAGCAGGCTCACTCCCACAAGGATCGATGGGGTTCACACGAAATATGTTTCACCCTCAAAACCTGTGGGAGCGGGCTTACCCGCGATTGAAGCACCTCGGTCTTACTGGATCTCTTCAGGCTTGACGATCACCCAGTTCTTGTCTGCCGTCACCGGCAAACCTTCCTTCGCCTGGGCCGCAGCGTTCTTGGCCATCATGCCATTCAGTTGGGTCATGTATTTGTCTTTGCGGTTGACCCACAAATGGATGCCGCCCTTGGCCACGTCAACACTGTGGAACAGCATGTAACCGTCGCTGGTCGGTGTATCACCGCCCACCAGCACCGGTTTCTTCCATTCGTCGATGTAGGTGAGGATCGCCGCTTGTTTGCCGGCCATCCAGGTCGCCGGGGTCCACAGGTACGGCGTGAGTTCGAGGCCCATGTTGGCCTTCTCGTCATACTTGCCGGCAGTGATCTGCTTGCGGGCCGTGGTCAGCTCGCCAGTCTTGGGATCCTTGAGCAGCAACGACACACCAATCACGTTCTGCGGTTTGACGTTGTAGCCATACTTCGGATCGGCCGCGACCATGCGCACCAGTTCTTCCGAGGCAGCGGTCATCACATAAACCTCGATGCCGTTTTCCATCAACTTGTTGTACAACTCGACTTGCCCGGTGAAGATCTTCGGCGGCTGCACGTCGAGGTTTTTCACCACATCGCCATCGTAATAAGTGGCCGGCACCGCTTTGCCAGAAGCCATCATTTCATCGACGTAGCCCTTGAGCTCTGTGAGGGTAAAGCCCGAAAACACCTGTGCTACCCACGGGTAGCAGACCATGTCGTCAACTTCGCAGAGGCGGTAGTAATAGCTGAACAGGCTTTCCTTGTGGTCGGCGGTGTCCTTGAACGGCATCAGTTTCAGCGAGGGATCGAGCTTGTCGCGGGTGATCAGGCCCTTGTTTTCCATGTACGGCAGCAGCGACTCCTCCAGGTCGTAGCGGTAACTGGTGTTGTCCATGTCGAACACCGCGTAGTTACCCTTGTTGGCATTGGCCGCGATCATCGCGTCCAGTGCCTTGGCCTGATCGGCCGGCCAGTGTTTGAGATCGGTGGCGAATGCCTGTCCGGCAAAGCCCAGCCCTAACGTCAGTGCGACAGCCAGCATTTTCGGTGCGAACTTCATCGGCATGCTCCCTCATTGAAAGACACAGGTTCAAAGAGATCGACGCTAACAAATAAGTGTGACAGTCCTCGTCTGTCAGCGACCGGGCGCGTCCCTTTTGCGCCAGATGCATCCCTCTGAGCGACATCGGCTTATTCCAAAAACGACGGACGACCTGCCTTTTCGGTATTAAATCATTGGAAATCAAACTGTTAGGCTTGCCGGTTCGCAGCTGCCCAAGAATGTGGCTGGCACAAGTCTTATCGGAGTCTTCATGAATCTGCCGCTGATCCTCAATCTGCTGGTGTTCCTCGCCCTGCTCTTCGGTCTGGCGCAAACCCGCCATACCTCGTGGAGCCTGGCGAAAAAAGTCCTGCTCGCACTCGCCTTGGGCGTTGCCTTCGGTGTTGCGCTGCATACCGTTTACGGTGCTGGCAACCCGGTGCTGAAAGCCTCGATCGGCTGGTTCGATCTGGTCGGCAACGGTTACGTGCAGTTGCTGCAAATGATCGTGATCCCGCTGGTGTTCGCCTCGATCCTCAGCGCTGTGGCGCGTCTGCACAACGCGTCGTCCCTGGGTAAGATCAGCTTCCTGACCATTGGCACCCTGCTGTTCACCACCGCGATTGCGGCGCTGATCGGTATCGGCCTGACCAATCTGTTCGGCCTCACCGCTGAAGGTCTGGTCGCCGGCACTCAGGAAATGGCCCGTCTGCAAACGATTCAGACCGACTACGCCGGCAAGGTTGCCGACCTGAATGTGCCGCAATTGCTGCTGTCGTTCATCCCGCAGAACCCGTTCGCCGATCTGGCCCGGGCCAAGCCGACGTCGATCATCAGTGTGGTGATTTTCGCTGCGTTCCTCGGGGTTGCCGCGCTGCAACTGCTCAAGGATGA
>NZ_JBIUXX010000015.1:10045-20663 GCF_044744235.1 Pseudomonas sp. NPDC087346 | reverse complement strand
CGAGAAAGGTCAGAAAGTGATCAACGCCATCGATACCCTGCAAGCCTGGGTGATGCGTCTGGTGCGTCTGGTGATGAAGCTGACCCCGTATGGCGTGCTGGCACTGATGACCAAAGTGGTCGCTGGTTCCAACCTGCAGGACATCATCAAACTCGGCAGTTTTGTGGTGGTGTCGTACCTCGGCCTGGGTCTGATGTTTGTGGTGCATGGCCTGCTGGTATCGGCCGCCGGGATTAACCCGCTGCGGTTCTTCCGCAAGATCTGGCCGGTGCTGACCTTTGCCTTCACCAGCCGCTCGAGCGCGGCGAGCATTCCGTTAAGCATCGAAGCGCAGACCCGTCGTCTGGGCATTCCGCCATCGGTCGCCAGTTTCGCTGCTTCGTTCGGTGCAACCATCGGCCAGAACGGCTGTGCAGGTCTGTACCCGGCGATGTTGGCGGTGATGGTGGCGCCGACTGTCGGCATCAATCCGCTGGACCCGCTGTGGATCGCGACGCTGGTGGCGATTGTGACCCTGAGCTCGGCCGGCGTGGCCGGTGTCGGTGGTGGCGCAACGTTTGCGGCACTGATCGTGCTGCCGGCGATGGGCTTGCCGGTTTCGCTGGTGGCGCTGCTGATTTCGGTTGAGCCGCTGATCGACATGGGTCGTACGGCGCTGAACGTGAGTGGTTCGATCACGGCGGGTGCGATTACCAGCCAGGTGATGCAACAGACCGATAAAGCGCTGCTGGATGCCGATGAGCATGCGGAGTTGGCGCAGGCTTGATCAGCGCCTGACAGACCGCTATCGCTGGCAAGCCAGCTCCCACAGGATCTATGGTGTTCACACAATTTGTGATTCACCTTGGACACTGTGGGAGCTGGCTCCCACAGGAATCTATGGTGTTCACGCAATTTGTGATTCACCTTGGACACTGTGGGAGCTGGCTTGCCAGCGATGCTTTTTAAGCTTTTTCCCAGACTTCGAAGTTGTACGCGGGTTTGTCACCCTCGGCCGGATTCGGCACATTCGACACCAGTTTCCACTGGTTCAGATCGAACTCCGGAAACCACGCATCACCCTCCGGGCTCAGCGCAACGCGGGTCAGGTACAACCGGTCAGCCTGCGCCAATCCCTGCGCATACAACTGCGCGCCACCAATCAGCATCAACTCATCGACGCCCTGCGCTTTCGCCCATTCTTCGGCGCGAACCACCGCAGCTTCCAGCGACGGATAAACCTCCGCACCTTCCAGCAACAGACCGGCCTGACGGCTGACCACGATGTTCAAACGCCCTGGCAGCGGACGACCGAGCGAATCCCAGGTCTTGCGACCCATGATGATCGGCTTGCCCAAGGTCGTGGCCTTGAAGTATTTGAAGTCCCCCGGCAGGTGCCAGGGCATGCTGTTATCGATGCCGATCACGCGGTTTTCACCGAGGGCTGCGATCAGGCTGAGGGGGAATGATTTAGTCATGTCGGCGAGGATACCAGAGCCGCGCTTACCCCGATAAGCGCCACAGCGGTTATGCTCACGGCTCAATTAAGCGACGGGATGCCGCGTGACTGAACTGACTCCACTGCAAAACCTCTGGCTCACCGAAACCATTCGCCTGCGCGAAGAACACGCCGGCACTCTGGATGATCTGGAAGCCAATCGACTGGCCCGCACGGCTGGCGGCGATCTGCCGAGCCGTATTCAGCGGCGTGCGCTGTGGCTGGCCGACCGCGACGGCTTGCGCGCGGCACTCACCCACTGGCTGCAAGGCGCCCGTCTGGCGCTGGTGTTGCTGATGATTCTGGCCGTGTTGAGCGGCGCCGGTCTGGCGTTCGCCGCACTCGGTCAGACGCCGGTCAATGTGTTCTGGGCCTTGGGCAGTCTGCTCGGGCTGAACCTGATCCTGCTGTTGAGCTGGGCGCTGGGATTGATCTTCGCCGGTGAGCACGGCGCCACCCTCGGTCGCTTATGGATATGGCTCAGCGAAAAGCTCGCCCGCGACGCTAAAGCCGCGCAATTGGCGCCGGCCCTGCTGCTGATGCTGCAACGCAAGAAACTCAATCGTTGGGCGCTCGGCACTCTGGTCAACGGCCTGTGGCTATTGGCGATGCTCAGCGCCCTCGTCCTGTTGCTGACGCTGATGGCGACCAGACGCTATGGCTTCGTCTGGGAAACCACGATTCTCAGCGCCGACACCTTCATCAACGTCACTCAAACCCTCGGCGCCCTGCCAGCGCTGCTTGGTTTCAACGTACCGACTGAAGCGATGATCCGCGCCAGCGGCGATGGCGCGCTGGACATCGAAAGCGCCCGTCAGGCCTGGGCGACATGGCTGGTCGGGGTGCTGGTGGTTTACGGCGTACTGCCGCGCCTGCTGCTGGCACTGTTTTGTTTCTGGCGCTGGAATAGCGGCAAAGCTGCGCTGCGTCTGGATCTGAATCTGCCCGGCTACGCGCAATTGCGCGAACGTCTGATGCCGACCAGCGAACGCCTCGGCATCAACGATGCTGCACCTGCGCAATTGCATCGGGTCGAAAGCGGTGTCAGCGAACATTCCAGCGACGGCGCGCTGTTGGTGGCGATCGAACTCGACGACCAGCGTCCATGGCCGCCAGCACTGCCGAAAACCGTGAGCAACGCCGGAATCCTCGACAGCCGCGAGTCCCGGCACAAACTGCTCGAACAGCTGAGCCGCTTCCCGCCGGCGCGTCTGTTGATTGCCTGCGATCCACGCCGTTCGCCGGATCGCGGCAGCCTCGCGTTGATCGCCGAACTGGCGCGCAATGCTGCTGCCACCCGGGTCTGGCTGCTGCAAGCACCGCCCGGCGAAGCACTGGACGCGGCACGTCTCGGCGACTGGCATTCAGCACTGCAACAGCTGGAATTGCCGTTCGCCGATTGTGCCCCGATGAACTGGCTGGAGAGCGGTCATGACTGATGCCCGGAAAGCCCCGCTGAAACTGGCGGTGGTCGGCCACACCAACGTCGGCAAGACCTCGTTGCTGCGCACCCTGACCCGTGACGTCGGGTTCGGCGAAGTCTCGCATCGCCCGAGCACCACGCGGCATGTCGAGGGCGCGCGGTTGTCGGTGGACGGCGAGCCGCTGCTCGAACTCTATGACACGCCGGGGCTGGAAGATGCCATCGCCCTGCTGGATTTTCTTGAACGTCTGGAACGCCCCGGCGAACGCCTCGACGGCCCGGCGCGACTGGCACGGTTTCTCGATGGCAGCGAGGCGCGCCAGCGCTTTGAACAGGAAGCCAAGGTATTGCGGCAACTGCTTGCCTCCGACGCCGGACTCTATGTGATCGACGCCCGCGAGCCAGTGTTGGCCAAGTACCGCGACGAACTGGAGGTGCTCGCCAGTTGCGGCAAACCGCTGCTGCCGGTACTGAATTTCGTCAGCAGCGCCAACCACCGCGAGCCGGATTGGCGTGAAGCGCTGGCACGTCTTGGCCTGCATGCCTTGGTGCGTTTCGACAGCGTCGCGCCGCCGGAGGATGGCGAGCGCCGGTTGTACGAAAGCCTTGCGCTGTTGTTGGAAAATGCTCGCCCTCAGTTGGAGCGGTTGATCGCCGACCAACAGGCTCAGCGCCTTGCGCGCCAGCAAAGTGCGGCACGGTTGATTGCCGAATTGCTGATCGATTGCGCGGCTTGCCGTCGCAGTGTGGTCAGCAACGCCGAGCAGGAACAACAAGCGATCAGTGAACTGCGCAAAGCCGTGCGCCAGCGTGAACAACGCTGCGTCGAGGCGCTGCTCAAGCTGTATGCGTTTCGTCCACAAGATGCGGCGGCCAGTGATTTGCCGCTGCTTGATGGACGCTGGGGTGATGATCTGTTCAATCCGGAAACCCTCAAGCAACTTGGCGTGCGGGTCGGCGGCGGAATTGCGGCCGGTGCGGCGGCCGGGGCTGGCGTGGATTTGCTGGTCGGCGGTTTGACCCTCGGCGCTGCCGCACTGGCCGGAGCGATTGCCGGTGGAGCGCTGCAAACGGCGCGCAGTTATGGCAGCCGTTTGCTGGGCAAGATCAAAGGCCAGCGTGAATTGACCGTCGATGACAGCGTGTTGCGCCTGTTGGCGTTGCGTCAGCGGCAGTTGCTGCAGGCACTGGAAGCTCGCGGACATGCGGCGATGGAGAGCATTCAGGTCGCCACGCCGCAAGACAAGACCTGGCGCGAAGGCAAGTTACCGGAAGCGCTGAACAAGGCCCGGGCGTATCCGCAGTGGTCATCGCTGAACCCGCATCCGAAGCTGAATCAGGCCGAGCGGCAGGAGCAGATTGAGTCCCTGGCCGAGGATTTGTAGCGCCTGAGCCGGCCCTATCGCTAGCAGGCTAGCTCCCACAGGGGATCTATGTCATCCATAAGTCCAATGTGGCAGCTAGCTCCCACAGGGGGTCCATGTCATCCATAAGTCTAATGTGGCAGCTAGCTCCCACAGGGGATCTATGTCATCCATAAGTCTAATGTGGCAGCCAGCTCCCACAGGGGGTCCATGTCATCCATAAGTCCAATGTGGCAGCCAGCTCCCACAGGGGATTCATGTCATCCATAAGTCCAATGTGGCAGCCAGCTCCCACAGGGGATTCATGTCATCCATAAGTCCAATGTGGCAGCCAGCTCCCACAGGGGATTCATGTCATCCATAAGTCCAATGTGGGAGCTAGCCTGCTAGCGATGGCAGCAACTCGATCCCAAGGTTTAAGCAGCCAGGAGCCGCGCCGCTTTCTCTTTCAATACCCGCAGATCAATCACCGGCACCGCCATTTCCTTGGCCAACTCATCCCACTGCCGCATGCGCAGACTGACCGCACACAAAGGGTCCTGCTCGAACGCATCCGCCTCAGCCTCAGTCATCACCCCGCCCTGATACTCCAGCGTCCTGCGGCTCGCTTCGCTCAGCCGAGCAAAATACCCCGCCTCCCTCAGCGTCAGATATCGCTTGGCCTGCACGTGATATTCCACCAACCGCGCCATGCGCTCGCTGAACCCGGCCTCGCGCAGATAATCCGCGCCCAGCCGTTCATGGCTGACCACGCCATAGCCGCCCATGTTTTCCGCGCCTTCGGCACACAAGTGACCGATGTCGTGGAAGAACGCCGCCAGCACCACTTCGTCGTCAAAGCCTTCGGCCATCGCCAGTTCGGCAGCCTGAGACATGTGCTCGATCTGCGACACCGGCTCGCCGATGTAATCGCTGGTGCCAAAACGCTCGTACAAGCCAAATACCTTGGCGACGGTTTGCTCGTGAGCTGCCATTAAATTTCTCCCAGCAAAGCTGCGATGTTGCGCTCGGCCATCGCCGGGCCGACGCTCATGCCGACGCCGGTGTGCATCAGCGCCACACTCAACCCCGGTGCCGGACGCAGGAACGAAAACGGCCCCGGCCCCCGGGAACCATAGACGCCCTGCCAGCGCTCGACCACCTGCACCTTGCAGCCCAAAGTCTGCTCGGCCAGTTCGAGCATCCAGTCATCCACTTGCTCGGCGTTAAACGGCGACGGATCGCTGCCGTAATGGTGCGAGTCACCGATGATCAGTTCGCCGTAGGGCGTCGGGCTGATCAGCAAGTGAATGCCGTTGTCGTGCAGATGCGGTTGCTCGCGGAGGATCTGCGCCTGCACCGCTGCGGCTTCCGGTAAATCAGCGAAGGCGCCGTAATGCACGCAACTCAAACCGGTGAGCAACGCGTGTTGCAGATTGAGATCGATCTGCGGGCGGGCGCGGAGCATTTGCAGGCGGCAGATTTGCGGGTCGAGCGCGGCAATCGGCTCGGCCAGCAGCGTCTGATAATCATGGCCGGAACAGACGATGATCTGCTCCGCCGTGAAGGTCCCGGCAGTGCTATGCAAGCGGCCCGGTTCAACGTCGCGCACCAGCGTCGAGAAGTGAAACTCGACGCCGAGGTCGCGGCGCAAATAGGCGATCAGCGCCGGAATCGCTTCCCGCGAGTACAACTGTTGATCGTCCATGCCGTGCAACGCGGCGCGGTGATGGCTGAACTGGCCGTGGTAGAGATCGCGTAATGCGGCGCCACGCAGCAAGTCCACGCGATAGTCGTGCTCCACGGCGCGACCGGCGCAGAAGGCTTCGAGCAGATGCTCTTCGGCCTCGGTGCGGGCGAACAGATATGAGCCGTTGCGCTTAATCTGCAAACCGGCGAGTTGCGCCCAGTCACCCCAGATTTCGCGGCTGGCCTTGGCCAGTTCGAGCATCGGCCCCGGCGGTTGACCGGTAACCAGCGCCTGGCCGAAGTTGCGCACCGACGCGCCCAACGGCGTGGCAGTGCGTTCGAAAACCGTGACCTTGAGACCGCGCTTGGCGGCAGCATAGGCGTGGGACAGGCCGAGAATGCCGGCGCCTACAATCAGCAAGTCGTTGTGTTGGGTCATTTAGAGGTGCTCTGAATGAGAGACCGCTTTCGCTGGCAAGCCAGCTCCCACAGGGTTTCATGGTGAACACAAATTCTGTGAACACCCTAAAGCCTGAGGGCTTTGTGATGGGCGCACACTTTGTGAACACCTCAAAAACCTGTGGGAGCTGGCTTGCCAGCGAAGAGGCCCTGTCAGTCGATAAAGATCTTACTTGGCAACCACTTTCTCGGACTTGCCGTCATAACGCTTGCGCCATTCGGTCAGGATTTCGTCGCGATTCTTCGAGGCCCAGGCAAAGTCGTTCTTGATCAGACGCTGCTCGTAATCCGCTGGCAATTCAGTCTGCGGCTTGGCGATCCCCGGCTGCGCGAGGACAGCAAAGTTCTCTTTGTAGAGATCCATCGCTGCAGAACTCGCGGAGAAGTCCGCCAGTTTCTTCGCCGCCTCTTCATGCGGCGTGCCCTTGATCACGGCGGTCGCTTCGATCTCCCAGCCCAGACCCTCCTTCGGCAGAATGATGTCCAGCGGCGCGCCCTGACGCTTGAGCTGTACGGCTGGATATTCGAAGGAAATCCCGATCGGGAATTCGCCCGATGCCGCCAGTTTGCAAGGCTTGGAACCGGAGTGAACGTACTGGCCGATGTTCTGGTGCAGATCGTCCATGTAGGCCCAGCCCTGTTTCTCGCCGAAGGTTTGCAGCCAGGCGCTGACGTCGAGGAAACCAGTGCCGGACGAGGCCGGGTTCGGCATGACGATCTTGCCCTTGTACTCAGGTTTGGTCAGATCCTGCCAGCTCACCGGTTTGCTCAGGCCCTGCTTTTCGGCCTCGACGGTGTTGAAGCAAATGGTCGCGGCCCAGACGTCCATGCCGACCCAGGCTGGCGGGTTGGCGGCGTCGCGGTAGTTCGCGCCGATCTTGCCCAGATCCTTCGGTGCGTAGCTTTGCAGCATGCCTTGCTGATCGAGAATCGCCAGGCTCGAAGCGGCCAGCCCCCACACCGCGTCAGCCTGCGGGCGGGCCTTTTCGGCCAGCAGTTTGGCGGTGATGATCCCGGTGGAATCACGTACCCATTTGATCTCGACGTCCGGGTTGGCCTTTTCGAACGCGGCCTTGTAGGCAGTCAATTGCTCGGCTTCGAGGGCGGTGTACACCGTCAACTCGGTTTTCGCCGCGAAGGCGTTCAGGCTGAAAGTAGCGAGCACAGCAGCGGCCAGGGCCATAGGCTTGAACATGATCGGTTTCCTGTCTTTTGAGTTGAGGGGTTGGGCAAATCAGTGACCGGGCGCGGTTTGCCGCCAGGCTTGAGAACGGCGCAGCAAGCCGCGCGAAGCCCACGCCAGCAGCAAGGACACGCCCGCCGAGGTGAACAGAATCAGGGTCGACATCGCCGCCGCGCCGCCAACGTTGCCGGCGTCATCCATGTTCAGCACCGCGACTGCCGCGAGGATGGTGTCGGGGCTGTAGAGGAAGATCGCCGCGGAAACAGTGGTCATCGCCGAGACGAACAGGTAGCGCACGATGTCCAGCAGCGCCGGCAGGCAGATCGGAACGGTGACGCGCAGGTAATGCCGATACAGCGGCGCCTTGAGCGACAGCGCAGCGGCTTCGAATTCGGCGTCGAGCTGACGCAGCGCGGTGGTCGCGGTCATTTGTGCGGTGGTCAGATAGTGCGCAATGGTGCAGACGATCAGCAGCGTCATCGTCCCGTAGAGCACGTGCAGCGGATTGCCGGTGAGGTTGAAGAAGAAAACGTAACCCAGACCGAGCACCAGCCCCGGCACCGCCATCGGCACAAAACTGAGCATGCGCAGCGCCAGATTGAGGCCGCGCTGGCCACGGGTTTTCTCCATCAGATAGGCGCCGGTGAAGATCAGCACGCTGCCGATCAGCGCCGTGCCCAACGCCATTTTCAGGCTGTTGCTATAGGCCAGCCAGCCACCGCCAGCGGTTTCGTTGAACTGATAGTGATTGAGCGACAGCGACAGGTTGTACGGCCAGAATTTCACCAAAGACGAGAACACCGCCATGCCGAACACCAGCAGCAACGCCGCGCTGATCAGCAATACGATGGCCAGATAACAGGCGTCACGATGTTTCGACGGCGCCGGTTTGAACACTTGAGCGCGGCCACTCATCGAGTCGCCATGACGCCGACGCAGCCAGGCATCGACCCCGAAACTGAACAGCGCTGGCAGCAACAGCACCATGCCGATCAACGCGCCGCGACCGAATTGTTGCTGGCCGACCACCGCTTTGTAGGCTTCCAGCGCCAGCACTTGGTAATCGCCACCGACGACGACCGGCACACCGAAATCGGTGATGGTCAGGGTGAACACCAGACAGAACGCGGCGAACACCGCTTGGCGAGTGGCCGGCCAGGTGATGCTGCGAAAGGCTTTCGCCGGACTGGCGCCCATGCTCGAAGCGGCGTCGAACAATCGCGCATCCGCCAGCGACAGCGCCGACAACAGGATCATCAGCGCATGCGGAAAGGTGTAAATCACCTCACCCAGCACGATGCCCCAGAAACCGTAGATGTTGTCCGAGAGCAACCCACGCAACATGCCCTGATTGCCGAACAGATAGACCAGTGCAATCCCCGGCAGCATCGACGGCGCCATCAGCGGCAGCAGGGAAATCCCGCGCCAGATGCCTTTGCCGGGAATCAGCGTGCGTTGCAGCGCGTAGGCAAACAGGTAGGCCAGTGGTACGACAATGGCCGCAACGCTGAGGGAAACTTTCAGGCTGTTGCCGAGCAGCCAGTGGAAATTCTCGCTGGTCACCAGCTCTTTCGCGGCAAGCAAACCACCGCCCTGACCGGCTTCACTGCTGAAACCGCGCCAGAAGATCGCCAGCAACGGCATCAGTACCGCCACGCCGAGCAACACCAACAGGAGGATTTTGCCGCCGAGCACAAAGATCCGGTCGCCGATCTCGGCACGGGAAGTCTGCTGCACGCGCTTGTGCGGTAGCGGCAGGGCGAGGTTCGCGCTCATCAGGCAAACACCTGCAAGCTGCGCGGCGGCAAGGCGACCATGATCTGCTGCGCGCCGAGGCGCGGCATGGCTTCCGGAGCGAGTTCGGCGAGCAGCGAATGGCCCGGCAGTTGATCGAGTTCGAAGCTCATGCGGCAGCGGTTGCCGAGGAAGGTGATCTCGCGCACCTTGGCCGGAAACAGATTTTCCTCATGCACCAGTGGATTGACGCTGATCGCTTCCGGGCGGCAGAACAGTCGACCCGAGGAACCGCTGACGCTGCCGTCGGCCAGACGCACATCCATCCCGCCAACCCGGGCGTGGCTGTCGCTGCTGCGCTGGAACGGCAGCCAGTTGCCCTGCCCGACGAACTCGGCCACAAACGGCGTGGCCGGGCGGTTGTAGATTTCCTGCGGCGTAGCGTACTGCTCGACCCGGCCGTTGTTCATCACGGCGATGCGGTCGGCCATCAGCATGGCCTCATCCTGATTGTGGGTGACCATCAGCGTGGTGATGCCGAGATTGCGTTGCAACTGACGCAGTTCGGTGCACAGATGCTCGCGTACCCGGGCGTCGAGGGCCGACATCGGCTCGTCGAGCAGCAACAGCGACGGTGCAGGCGCCAGGGCCCGCGCCAGTGCTACACGTTGCTGTTGGCCGCCGGACAATTGGCCGGGGTACTTTTTCTCACTGCCGATCAGGCCGACCAGTTCCAGCATCTGCCCGACTCGGCGGCGTACTTCGTCGCGACCACTGCCGGCGAGGCCGTAGGCAATGTTCGCTTCGACGGTCAGATTGGGGAACAGCGCGTAGGACTGGAACAGAATCCCGTAGTCCCGGGCTTGCGGTGCGAGGTGCGAAACGTCGCGATCGCCAAGGTACAACTCGCCGCTGTCCTGTTTTTCCAGACCGGCGATGCAGCGCAGCAGGGTGGTCTTGCCGCAACCCGACGGGCCGAGCAGACACACCAGCTCGCCGGCCTTCACATCGAGCGAGACGTTATCCAGTGCGGTGAAGGCGCCGAAGCGCTTCTGCACGCCGCGCACTTTCATCGGCGCACCGGGGTTGGTCAGGGCAGTTGCGATTGCAGGGTTCATGGACAGGCCTCATCGAGCAGATGCAGGCCATCCTAGAGTTGTAATGCGTCCGTCATGTGGCAGTAAGGCAAAAACGGCTGATAGTGGTATTCGGGGATTTTAGTTCAGAGGATGGGGTGACTGATCTGGCCTCATCGCTGGCAAGCCAGCTCCCACAGGGATCTTCAGTGAACACAGATTTGGTGAACACCA
>NZ_JBIUXX010000015.1:1371-9947 GCF_044744235.1 Pseudomonas sp. NPDC087346 | reverse complement strand
CAGAAAACCCTGTGGGAGTGGTATTCGGGGATTTTGGTTCAGAGGATGGGGTGACTGATCTGGCCTCATCGCTGGCAAGCCAGCTCCCACAGGGATCTTCAGTGAACACAGATTTGGTGAACACCAGAAAACCCTGTGGGAGTGGTATTCGGGGATTTTGGTTCAGAGGATGGGGTGACTGATCTGGCCTCATCGCTGGCAAGCCAGCTCCCACAGGGATCGTCAGTGAACACAGATTTGGTGAACACCAGAAATACCTGTGGGAGTTGGCTTGCCAACGATGAGGCCAGTGAAGACACCCAATATCTCAGGCCGGGGACATTTCCTGCGCCAAGCCGAGAAACGCCGCCGGCAGCCGCGCATTCTTGCGCTCCTTGAGGCAATACAGATACTCGGGAATCTGCGGCGCATTCTCGATGGTCAGCACCCGCAGTTGCGGATCGTGCGGCACTTCCTGCCGCGCAATGATGCTGATGCCGATATTGCGCAGCACCGCCTCGCGGATCGACTCACGGCTGCCGATCTCCAGCAACGGGCCGAAACTCACCCCGGCGCTGGCGAGCAGCTCTTCGGTCAGGCGCCGAGTCGTCGAGCCGGTTTCACGCATCAACAGCGTGTGCCCGGCCAAAGCGCTCAACGTCACATGCTCATGCGCCGCCAGCGGATGATTGCGGTGCACTGCCAACACCAGCGGATCAGTCCCCAGCACCCGGCGAATCAACCGTGCATCTTCGAGCAACTGCGACGACGCCGCGACATCCACCCGGTAATCCTCCAGCGCTTCCAGCACTTGCTGGGAGTTGCCGATTTCCACCGAGACCTCGACCTGCGGCAGACGCTCGCGAAAGGTCTTCACCAGATCAAGAATGTAATACGGCGCTGTCGCGGCGATGCGCAACGTGCCCTGAACCTGGCCGCTGTTGCGCAGAAAGAACTCGATATCGGCCTCCTGCTGCAACAGCGCCTTGACCATCGGCAACAGCCGTGCGCCCTCCTCGCTGACACTGAGACGACGGCCGCCACGGTAGAACAGCTCGACCGAATACTGACTTTCCAGATTGCGGATCTGCGTAGTCACGGTCGGTTGGCTGAGGCCGAGTTTTTTCGCTGCCAGCGTGATGCTGCCCAGACGGGCGACCATGTAAAACGCTTTCAGCTCGGCACTCAGCACAACCGTCCCTCATCTTATTTGCGCAGCAGGCGCAGACCGTTGAACACCACCAACAGGCTCACGCCCATGTCGGCAAACACCGCCATCCACATGGTGGCGAGTCCGGCGAAGGTTACCCCAAGAAAGATCGCTTTGATCACCAGGGCCAGCGCGATGTTCTGTTTCAGGATACTCGCGGTATCACGCGACAGGCTGATGAACGCCGGGATCTTGCGCAGATCGTCGTCCATCAGGGCGACATCGGCGGTTTCAATCGCCGTATCGGTACCCGCCGCGGCCATGGCAAAACCGATCTCGGCGCGGGCCAGTGCCGGAGCGTCGTTGATGCCGTCACCGACCATGCCGACTCGACGGCCCTGTGCATAAAGTTCTTCGATGGCTTGCAGCTTGTCAGTCGGCAGCAAGTCGCCTCGGGCTTCATCGATGCCGACCTGTGCGGCAATCGCCTGCGCGGTGTGAACGTTATCGCCGGTGAGCATCAGGGTTTTCACCCCGAGTGCATGCAATTGGCGAATCGCCTCGCGGCTGGTTTCCTTGACCGTATCGGCCACGGCGAACAGCGCCAGCGGGCCGGACTGGTCGAGCAACAGCACCACAGACTTGCCCTGTTTCTCCAGCGCGAACAGCTTTTCTTCCAGCGCCGGCGAGCACAGCCCCAGCTCTTCAACCAGACGATGGTTACCCAAGTGGTAAGCCTGACCGTTGATTTCACCCTTCACGCCACGCCCGGCCAGCGCTTCGAAGTTATCCACAACCAGCGGCGCCAAGCCTTTATCAACAGCGGCGTTGGCGATAGCCAGCGACACCGGGTGATCGGAACGGCCGGCCAACGCCGCCGCCAATGCCGGGGCCAAGGCGTCGGCGGTCGGGTCGAGCGACAGGTAATCGGTCTGCACCGGTTTGCCGTGGGTGATGGTGCCGGTCTTGTCCAGCGCCAGATAGTCGAGTTTGAAACCACCCTCCAGGTACACGCCGCCCTTGACCAGAATGCCTTTGCGCGCCGCTGCCGCGAGGCCGCTGACGATGGTCACCGGAGTGGAAATCACCAGTGCGCACGGGCAAGCAACCACCAGCAACACCAGTGCGCGGTAGATCCAGTCGAACCACACGGCGCCCATGAACAGCGGCGGAATGATCGCCACAGCCAAGGCCAGGACGAACACCACCGGGGTGTAGATTTTCGAAAATTGATCGACGAAACGCTGCGTCGGTGCGCGCGCACCCTGAGCCTGCTCAACGGCGTGGATGATCCGCGCCAGCGTCGAGTTGTTCGCCGCAGCGGTCACCGCGTACTCCAGCGAACCGGCCTGGTTGATGGTCCCGGCGAAAACCTTGTCGCCGATGGTTTTTTCCACCGGCAAACTTTCGCCAGTGATTGGTGCCTGATCGATGGTCGAACTGCCGCTCACTACCTCACCGTCCAGCGCGATGCGCTCGCCGGGCTTTACCCGTACGCGGGCGCCGAGTTCGACGGTTTTAACATCCTGTTCGACCCAGTTGCCGTCAGCCTGCAACACCGTGGCCTGCTCCGGAGTCATCTGCATCAAACCGCTGATCGCATTACGCGCACGGTCCAGCGAGCGCGCTTCGATCAACTCGGCGACGGTGAACAGGAACATCACCATCGCCGCTTCCGGCCACTGGCCGATCAACACCGCACCCGTCACGGCGATGCTCATCAGCGCGTTGATGTTGAGGTTGCGGTTCTTCAGGGCGATCCAGCCCTTTTTGTAGGTGGTCAGGCCACCGCTGAGAATCGAGATCAGCGCGATGATCGCCACCACCCAGGTCGGCGCAGCGTTGGTGAAGTGGATAACTTCCGCCGCCAATGCGCCAACGCCGGACAACGCCAATGGCCACCAGTGTTTTTTCACTGGCGCAGGAGTTGGTGCTTCAACGCCCGCCTCCAACGGCTCGGCGTGCATACCGAGGGATTTGATCGCTTCAGTGATCGGCGCGGTGTCCGGCAGACTGTGGGTCACACCGAGCACGCGGTTGATCAGGTTGAACTCCAGTTGCTCAACGCCGGCCAGTTTGCCGAGTTTGTTCTGGATCAGCGTCTGCTCGGTCGGGCAGTCCATCGCCTCGATACGGAAACTGCTCAACCGGGCGTCGGCGCTTTTCGCCTCGCTCAGTTGCACCCGCGAAGGTGCGGCGGCTTTCGACGCGCAGCAGGAATCGCCGCCATGCTCGTGCTTATGCACTGGCTGCAATTTGTGGCTGTGGTTATGTCCGTCGCCGGGCTTGTGGGTGTGCTGGGAATCGCTCATTTGGTCGCGTCCATGAAGGTGCCTGTTGCCAAGTAAAGACCCTGTAGCCACTATAGGGTCAAGCACCCTTTTGGAGATTGCCGTCATGAAGATCGGAGAACTGGCCAAACTGACCGATTGCGCCGTGGAAACCATCCGCTATTACGAGCGCGAAAACCTGCTGCCGGAACCGGCCCGCAGCGACGGCAACTACCGCGTCTACACCCAGGCCCACGCCGAACGCCTGACGTTCATCCGCAATTGCCGCACCCTGGACATGACACTTGAGGAAATCCGCAGCCTGCTCGCACTGCGCGACAGTCCGCAGGATCAGTGCGAAAGCGTCAATGCGCTAATCGACGAGCACATCCAGCATGTGAAAGCGCGGATCGATGGGTTATTGGCATTGCAGACACAACTGCTCGACCTGCGCCAACGGTGTGGCGAGGGACCGGCAGCGGATCAATGCGGGATCTTGCAACGGCTGGAAGTGAGTGGCGGGGTTGTCGCGACCGAGGTCGAACACTCCCACGTAGGCCGCAGCCACGGCCACTAACAACACCCAAAAACAAATGTGGGAGCTAGCCTGCTAGCGATAGCGGACTGTCAGTCAACATCACTGTTGAATCTGATGGCCCTATCGCTAGCAGGCTAGCTCCCACAGGGGTTTGGTGCGGAGTTTCAGACCGCCATTGGCGCGGTCATTGGCGCGTGGTGTTCGTAGCCTTCCAGCGAGAAGTCGCCTGGCTCCACCAGCTCCAGCCATTCCGGCTGGTACACGCCAGTCTTGGCGAATTCCGGCACGCGGTCGGAGATTTTCAGTTTCGGCATGGCGAACGGCTCGCGCTTGAGCTGTTCGTTGAGCATGTCCAGATGGTTCTCGTAGACGTGCGCATCACCGATGAAATAGGTGAACCAGCGCGGCGTGTAGCCGGTCAGGCGACCGATCAGGCTCAGCAGCGCGGCGCCTTCGGTGAGGTTGAACGGAGTGCCCAGACCCAGGTCGTTGGAGCGGATGTAGAGGGTCAGAGAGATCTCTTTGGTCTCGACATTCGGGTGGAACTGGTACAGCAAGTGGCATGGCGGCAAGGCCATTTCATCGAGCTGGGCGACGTTCCAGCCGTGGAACAGGATGCGGCGGCTGCCCGGGTCTTTGATGATGGTGTCGACGCACTGGCGCACCTGATCGATGGCTTTGTACAGCACCACGTAGGCCTGGCCGTCTTCTTCGCCCTGGGCAATCTGCTTGTAGCCGTTGCTCAAGGTTTGTTCGATGGCCGCTGTGTTGTTCAGCGGGATCTGCTTGTACGCCGGCCATTTGCGCCATTGCACGCCGTAGATTTCGCCGAGGTCGTCGTCACCCTGACGGAACGGGTTGGCCAGCCACTGCGCGTTTTCGTTGGCGTTCTGGTCCCAGACCTTGCAGCCCAGCTCACGGAATTCGGCAGCGTTGTTCACGCCACGCAGAAAGCCGCACATCTCGCCGATAGCCGATTTGAAGGCCATCTTGCGGGTGGTGATCGCCGGGAAACCTTCCTGCAGATCGAAACGCAGCATCGCCCCCGGAAAGCTGATGGTGTTGATGCCGGTACGGTTGGCCTGCTTGGTGCCGTTCTGGATGACGTGCGAGACCAGTTCGAGATATTGCTTCATGAGTTACCTGTGTCCTTTGAGCCCCGGCGTCGCGCGCCGGGGTTCGTAGTTTAAACCGTCGGGGCAACCGGCGCCGCCGGAGCGCGACGATAGGCCAGCCAGATCAGGAACAGCCCGCCGATGATCATCGGTACACACAGCACCTGACCCATGGTCAGCCAGTTCCAGGCCAGATAACCCAGTTGCGCGTCCGGTACGCGGACGAACTCGACGATGAAACGGAAGATGCCGTAGAACAGTGCGAACATGCCGGAAACCGCCATGGTCGGGCGCGGTTTGCGCGAGAAAATCCACAGGATCAGGAACAGTGCGACGCCTTCAAGCGCGAACTGATACAGCTGCGACGGGTGACGCGGCAGTTGCGCCGGATCGCTGAACGGCGGGAAGACCATGGCCCATGGCACGTCAGTCGCTTTGCCCCACAGTTCGGCGTTGATGAAGTTACCGATACGCCCGGCACCCAGACCGATCGGCACCATCGGTGCGACGAAGTCCATCAGCTGGAAGAACGACTTGCCGTTACGCTTGCCGAACCACAACGCCGCGAGCATCACGCCGATGAACCCGCCGTGGAACGACATGCCACCCTTCCACACCTCGAAGATCAGCGTCGGGTTGGCGATGTAAGCGCTCAGATCGTAGAACAGCACGTAACCCAGACGCCCGCCAACAATCACACCCATCGACAGCCAGAAGATCAGATCGGAGAGTTTCTCCTTGGACCAGGTCGGGTCGAAACGGTTGAGCCGGCGCGATGCCAGCAGCCATGCACCGCCGATGCCGACAAGGTACATCAGGCCGTACCAGTGGATTTTCAGCGGGCCGATGGCCAGAGCCACCGGGTCGATCTGCGGGTAAGGCAGCATTGCGACTCCTCGTTAGAGTTGAAACATTCAAAATTCCCGGGCGACGCTGCCACCTCAGGATTAAGCCAGGATTGTCTGGCGCGTCAGATCAGAAAAGTCAGACCCACGCAAAACAGCAAAGCGGCGAACAGCCTTTTCAGCAAGCGCGGCGACAGCCTGTGGGCCAGTCGCGCACCGATGCGGGCGAAAATCATGCTGGTCACAGCGATGCCCAGCAGCGCCGGCAAATACACAAAACCGAGACTATGGGGTGGCAGCAACGGGTCATGCCAGCCCAGAATCATGAAACTTAATGCACTCATCAGCGCAATTGGCAGCCCGCAGGCCGACGACGTGGCGACCGCTTGCTGCATCGGCACGCTGCGCCAGGTCAGAAACGGCACGGTGAGCGAACCGCCGCCGACCCCGAAAATCGCCGAGGCCCAGCCAATCACACTGCCGGCTGCCGCCAGACCGAATTTCCCCGGCACCGTGCGGCTGGCCTTGGGTTTGACGTCCAGCGCCAGTTGCACCGAGATCACCAGGGCAAACACACCGATGATTTTTTGCAGGTTGGGGCCCGAGATAGCCTCGGCTGTCAGGGCACCGAAACCGGCGCCGAGCAGAATACCCACTGCCATCCAGGCAAAGATCGGCCAGCGTACTGCACCGCGCCGATGATGTTCGCGTACCGCGTTCACCGAGGTGAAAATAATCGTCGCCAGCGAAGTTCCTACCGCCAGATGCGTGAGGATCGACTGATCAAAACCCTGCAACGTGAAGCTGAAAACCAGCACCGGGACAATGATGATCCCGCCACCAACCCCGAACAGCCCGGCCAGCACGCCCGCACAGGCGCCCAGCGCCAGATAGAGCAGAAATTCCATGGCCGTCTCCCCGACGCATCCCCCAAACCGGAGCGGCATGGTAACGGATGCATGCCCTTGCGCTCCACTTGCGATGGATGCACGGACGATGTCTGCGTAGAGTGGGCAAAAAACACACAAGGACCACCTTATGTGCCTGATCGTATTCGCCTGGCGCCCGGGCCATGCCCAGCCGCTGATCGTCGCGGCCAACCGTGACGAATTCTATGCCCGCCCCAGCCTGCCACTGGCGCAATGGGCGGACGCACCGCAAGTGCACGCGGGCCGCGACCTTGAAGCCGGAGGCACGTGGCTCGGGATCGGCGCCAATGGGCGCTTTGCCGCGCTGACCAACATTCGTGATCCGCAGCAGCCGGCGGCGCGTAAATCGCGGGGTGAACTGGTGGCGCGGTTTCTCACGGGGAATCTGGCGATTGATGATTACCTGGCCGACATCGTCGCCCGCTCGCCGGAATATGCCGGGTTCAATCTGCTGCTCGGTAACGCCAATGAACTGTGGCACTTCAACGCCCGCGCTTCGCATCCGGTGATGCTTGAGCCGGGAGTTTACGGGTTGTCGAATGCCGGGCTGGATACGCCGTGGCCGAAGTTGCTCAAGGCGCGGGACGCGTTGAGTGCGGTGCTGGATGACCCACAACCTGAACGCTTGCTGGCGATTCTCAGCGACGGGCAGACCGCTCCGGAAGCCGAACTGCCGGATACCGGCGTGGGTCAGGCAACCGAGTCATTGTTGTCGAGTGTGTTTATTGCCAGCCAGAGTTACGGGACGCGGGCGAGTACCGCGCTGATTGTGCAGGCGGACGGATCGCGCAGGATGGTTGAGCGGAGTTTCGGGCCGTTTGGCGGGCATTTGGGAGAAGTAGAGATTCTGGTTTAGGCGGTGTTCCGACTGACGCCATCGCTGGCAAGCCAGCTCCCACAAGGATCTTTAGTGAACACAAAATCTGTGAGCACCCGGAAAACCTGTGGGAGCTGGTTTGCCAGCGATGAGGCCATTAGCCGTTCAGAGGGCTTTGATCACCGCCGGCGGATTCATCTTCGCCAACCCGAGGTTCTTCAGCGCCAATTGCAGCGAGCTGTGGATAACTTGCGGGTTGTCGATGGTCATCAGCTCGGCCAGCAGATCCTTGGCCTTGCTCAGGTTGATCTGGCGCAGCATCCATTTCACCTTCGGCAGGTTGGTGGCGTTCATCGACAGACTGTCGAAACCCATCGCCATCAACAGCACCGCCGCCGCCGGATCACCGGCCATCTCGCCGCAGATACTCACCGGTTTGCCTTCGGCATGCGCGTCACGAACCACGGTTTGCAGGGCTTGCAGCACCGCCGGATGCAGATAGTCGTAAAGATCGGCCACTCGCGGGTTGTTACGGTCAACCGCCAGCAAATACTGGGTCAAGTCGTTGGAGCCGACCGACAGGAAGTCGACCATCCGCGCCAGTTCCTTGGTCTGATACACCGCCGCCGGAATTTCGATCATCACGCCGATTGGCGGCATCGGCACGTCGGTGCCTTCGTCGCGCACTTCGCCCCAGGCACGGTGGATCAGGTGCAGGGCTTCTTCGAGTTCGTGAATGCCGGAAATCATCGGCAGCAGGATGCGCAGGTTGTTCAGACCTTCGCTGGCCTTGAGCATTGCGCGGGTCTGCACCAGGAAGATTTCCGGGTGATCGAGGGTGACGCGAATCCCGCGCCAGCCGAGGAACGGGTTGTCTTCCTTGATCGGGAAGTACGACAGCGACTTGTCACCGCCGATGTCCAGGCTGCGCAT
>NZ_JBIUXX010000015.1:0-1361 GCF_044744235.1 Pseudomonas sp. NPDC087346 | reverse complement strand
GTTGCGGGTGGAACGCGGCGAGCTGCTCGCGGTAGATCGCCAGTTGTTCCTTTTCGCTCGGGAAACGCTGGTTGATCATGAACGGCACTTCGGTGCGATACAGACCAACGCCCTCGGCGCCGCGCTTCTGCGCCCGCGCCACGTCCGCCAGCAGGCCGGTGTTGACCCACAACGGCATGCGGTGGCCATCGAGGGTCACGCACGGCAGGTCGCGCAGGGTGTCGAGGCCCAGCGCCAGTTGTTTCTCTTCTTCGACCACTTCGGCGAATTGCTTGCGCAGCACTTCGCTCGGGTTGGTGTAGACCTCGCCGCGTGTGCCGTCGACGATCATTTCAATGCCGTCGACCTTGGCGTATGGCAGGTCGACCAGACCCATCACCGTCGGAATACCCATCGCCCGCGCCAGAATCGCGACGTGGGAGTTACCCGAACCGAGAACCGAAACCAGACCGACCAGCGTGCCTTCCGGCACCTCGCCGAGCATTGCCGGCGTCAGCTCTTCGCTGACCAGAATGGTTTTTTCCGGGTAGACCAGGCTCTGCTGACGCTCTTCCTGCAGATAAGCCAGCAGGCGACGGCCAAGGTCTTTGACGTCCGATGCACGCTCACGCAGGTAGGCGTCGTCCATCAATTCGAAACGGTTGACGTGATCGGTGACCACCTGACGCAGCGCGCCCTGGGCCCACTGGCCGGTCTTGATCACAGTGGTGACTTCGCTGCCCAGCGAGGCATCGTCGAGCATCATCAGGTAGACGTCGAACAGTGCGCGCTCTTCCGGGCGCAACTGGGTGGCCAGTTTGGCGGACAAGGCACGCATGTCGGCGCGCACGCCTTCGATGGCGGTCTTGAACAGCCCGAGTTCGGCGTCGATGTCGGTGATGTGTTTGTCCGGCACCACATCAAGGTCTGCCGGCGGCAGCATGACCACCGCGGTACCGACCGCCGCGCCCGGAGAACCCGGTACGCCGACGAACTTGGCTTCCTGGATGCCTTTGCCCTGACGGCCCAGACCACGGATCGAACCAGTGGCCTCGGCGTGGGCAATAACCCCGGCAAGCTGCGCGCTCATGGTCACGAGGAAGGCTTCTTCACCTTCATCGAACTGGCGGCGCTCTTTTTGCTGAATGACCAACACGCCGACGACGCGACGGTGGTGAATGATCGGTGCACCAAGGAATGAGGCGTAACGCTCTTCACCGGTCTCGGCGAAGTAGCGATAGCGCGGGTGATCCGCGGCGTTTTCGAGGTTCAGGGGTTCTTCACGCGTGCCGACCAGGCCGACCAGACCTTCGTTGGGTGCCATGCTGACTTTGCCGATCGAGCGCAGCACGTTATCCACCAGGCCGATCACAAATACCCCG
>NZ_JBIUXX010000014.1:98856-117618 GCF_044744235.1 Pseudomonas sp. NPDC087346 | reverse complement strand
TTCAAGGACTTTCAATTAAGTGGCTGTCTCCTCCGATTGAGGAAATAGCCGGCGTACATACTACCCATTACTTGTAGTAAGTAAACTGACGTAGCGCAAGAAGCAAAAAAAATTGTAGGCGCTGATTCTTTTTCGAGCAACTTTTTAACCGGCCTGTTAAAAAATACTCCGCTGTGAGCCCCGAGCTGAGCGTGCCACGCGAGAAAAGTTCCCAGTGCCGACAATTGTTTTACAGGTCGGAATAAAGTCCGACTAGATGGATTCGTCTATACTTCTGTACCCATGTGTCGTCGCGTCCTGGCTATTCTTTGTCCATGTTGAGGTGACTTTAAAAAAGACGCTGCGTCTTAAGTCTCAACATCCGGCAATGTTCAGGTGAGCGGTTCGGGAAGATCTTTTACCCGACCATCCCTGCGTCTATCGGAACCACCACCCGCGAACGAGCATGATGACGAGCGTACCTTGAGCATTTTCGCCAATGGTGCCTACTATTTAGCACGTGCTCGGTTACGCGAGATCGGTGTGTTCTTCTCGGTGTCCAGCAGGCACGGGGTGGCGTAGATGTTCCTTCGCCGGAAAAACATCGGTAAGGTAGGGGTCAGAATTCAAGACCCGCGAGGAGTAGTGATGAGCGAGGCGTTGTCCATCCACCATGACCAGGCTGGTCATCAGTTCGAGACCAATGTGGACGGTCATCGTGCCTACCTGACCTATATGGATCTGGGGAAACAGACTCTGGATATCTATCGCACGTTCGTGCCCAACGCACTGCGTGGTCGAGGCATCGCGGCGGCACTGACCGAAAGCGCGCTGCAATACGCCGAAGAAATGGGCTACACGGTGATTCCGTCGTGCTCCTACGTGGAGCGCTACATGGAGCGTCATCAGCGCCGCGCCGCGAAGATCTGAGCCATACGCCACACACAAAAACGCCGGGCAATGCCCGGCGTTTTTTTATGCCTGCAAATCGCGTATCAGCTGCGCTGGCGCTTCGGCAGAACATCCTTGAGCTTGGCGTGCATGCTGCGCAGGGTGTTCTCGGTGGCGGACCAGTCGATGCAGGCATCGGTGATCGACACGCCGTATTGCAGATCGGCGAGGTCTTTCGGAATCGCCTGGCAGCCCCAGTTCAGGTGACTCTCGACCATCAGGCCGATGATCGACTGGTTGCCTTCGAGGATCTGGTTGGCGACGTTTTCCATCACCAGCGGTTGCAGGGCCGGGTCCTTGTTGGAGTTGGCGTGGCTGCAATCGACCATGATGTTCGGCTTGATCTTCGCCTTGTTCAGTGCCTGCTCGCAAAGGGCGACGCTGACCGAATCATAGTTCGGCTTGCCGTTGCCGCCGCGCAGCACGACGTGGCCGTAAGCGTTGCCTTTGGTGGTGACGATCGACACGCCACCTTCCTGGTTGATACCGAGGAAACGGTGCGGGCTGGAGACCGACTGCAAGGCGTTGATCGCCACAGTCAGGCCGCCGTCGGTGCCATTCTTGAAGCCGACTGCCGAGGACAGGCCGGAAGCCATTTCACGGTGAGTCTGGGATTCGGTGGTGCGAGC
The DNA here is from genome assembly GCF_044744235.1 of Pseudomonas sp. NPDC087346. NCBI lineage: Bacteria > Pseudomonadati > Pseudomonadota > Gammaproteobacteria > Pseudomonadales > Pseudomonadaceae > Pseudomonas > Pseudomonas sp. NPDC087346. Next base: position 116,059 of record NZ_JBIUXX010000014.1, on the reverse strand, counting down.
GCCGATAGCCGACCAGCTGATCAGATCCTGCAGATACTGCGGAGAGATCGGGTCAAGGGCTTCGGTGGCGGTCGGCAGGCCTTTTTCGGCCAGATCCAGCAGCAACTGGCGACCGATGTGCAGACCGTCCTGAATCTTGAACGAGTCGTCGAGGTACGGATCGTTGATCAGACCTTTCCAGCCGACGGTGGTCCGTGGCTTCTCGAAATACACGCGCATGACCAGATACAGGGTGTCGGAGACTTCCTCCGCCAGCACCTTGAGGCGTTCGGCGTATTCGTGAGCAGCCTTGATGTCGTGGATCGAGCACGGGCCGATCACTACGAACAGACGGTGGTCGGTGCCATCAAGAATGTTGCGAATGACTTCGCGGCCCTTGGTGACGGTACGCAGGGCAGCGTCGCTCACAGGGATATCACGCTTGAGCTGATCGGGAGTGATCAGGGTCTCGTTGGAGGCGACGTTTAGGTCGTTGATCGGTAAATCAGCCATCGTTTACTCGTCAGGTCACGGGTGCCGGCCGCCAGCGATCCCCGCGCGGCGGAGCACAGCAGATTTAAGCGCGTCGGGGAGCGGAACCTTAGCGCGTTAGGCGCCTGCTCGACAATGGGCAAGTAACTGTTTAGGGGCTTTGGCGCCGGTTAATCCAGCACCGGTTGCGCAAAAGCCTTGCGCATGGAGTCGTGGGAGAACTCGTCGGCGTGCTGTTCGACCCATTGCAGGGCGAGTGCCTGAATGTCCTGCAAGTCATCGTGCGCATCGTTGAGGCGGCAAAAACGTTCGATCTGGCATACCTGTTCGCCCATGCGCGCACTGAACAGCGTCTGCTCATCGGTGAACGCGATCCCCACCAGATAACCTTTTTTACGGCGCAGACACCAGGCGACATAACCCGGATAACAGATGTCGGCATTGAGGGTCGGCATGCGCACTTGTAACGCGGTGCCGTGGCGCCAGGCGCGGTGGTAATTGCAAGCGATACCGCCGAGGCTGATAGTGTGCAGCTGTTGCCTGGAAATACACTCAGGTTTGAGTAACGTTAATTCGACGGGCACATCTTCCGGATGAGGAATAAAACGTCCCATGAGCACAGACTCCCTGTGTCGGCCATTTGACATTGTTTCCCCCAGTATAGTGGTCGAATCGGAACTGACCGATTTCGACGCCGATCAGCGGCTACTGGCGATGAGCGGCATTTCGCTGGTGATTTTCACCAGTGTCGGCTGCTCCAGTTGCCGATTCGCCCGCGAGGTATTGCCGGGGTTCGCCCTGACAGTGGATCGGCTGTGCTGGATCGATGCCGGTAACAACGGTGGTCTGGTGGAGCGATATCAGGTCTTTCATTTGCCGGCGTTGTTTGTAGTGCGCGACGGCGAGTTCTTTGGTGCATTGCATACACGCCTGACGGCCGACGCGTTGAACGCGGCGCTGGCACAGGCGTTGGGGCGAATTGCAGAGGAGTTGCCTTGATGGGAGCAGTCAATAAACCGGTGATCGGGATTATCGGTACCGGCGCAATCGGCGGGTTCTACGGCCTGATGCTGGCGCGGGCCGGGTTCGATGTGCATTTTCTGTTGCGCAGCGAGTTTTCGGCAGTGGCCGAGCGCGGCCTGCAAGTGGACAGCGCGGTACACGGCAAGCTGACGCTTGATCCGGTGCAGGCTTATTCGTCAGCCGAAGATATGCCGCCCTGCGATTGGCTGCTGGTCGGCGCCAAGACCACCAGCAGCGCCGGTCTTGCGCCTGCGATCATTCAGGCGGCGAAGCCCGGAGCGAAAGTGCTGGTGCTGCAAAACGGTCTGGATGTCGAAGACAGCTTGCGTGAGCTGCTTCCCGATTCCCTGCATCTGCTCGGTGGTCTGTGCCTGATCTGCGTGCACCGTGAAGGCCCCGGCCAAATTACCCATCAGGCGCTCGGTGCGGTGAACGTCGGCTATCACAGTGGTCCGGCAAGCGATGACGCTGCACGCATGGCACTGGTCGAAGAGGGCGCCGGGTTGTTCCGCGCCGCCGGTCTCGACTCCCAGGCGATGCCCAATCTGCATCAGGCGCGCTGGCAGAAACTGGTCTGGAATATTCCTTACAACGGTCTCTCGGTGTTGCTCGGCGCGAGCACCACACCGCTGATGGCGGACGCTGACAGCCGCGCCTCGATTCAGGCGTTGATGGCCGAAGTGGTGCAGGGCGCCAAGGCCTGTGGTCATGACATGCCAGCGGGCTACGCTGAATATCTGTTCATGATGACCGAGAAAATGCCCGACTATTGGCCGAGCATGTATCACGATTTCCTGCACAAACGACCGCTGGAGCTGGAGGCGATTTACGCCCGGCCACTGGCGGCGGCCAAAGCGGCGGGCTGTGAGTTGCCGCGTATCGAAGCGTTGTATCGCAATCTGCGTTTTATCGACCGACGAAACACCTGAGTCGGTCGCTCCGGGGGGAAGGCATGGCAAAGAACATCGATGACAAACTGGTGCTGGCGATTTCGTCCCGTGCCCTGTTCGACCTGAGCGAGAGTCACAAGGTTTACCTGTCGAGCGGCGTGGAAGCCTATCGGCAATATCAGATCGAGCACGAAGACGAGATTCTCGCGCCCGGCGATGCCTTCCCGCTGGTGGAAAAACTCCTGAGCCTGAACAGCCGCCTCGGGCGTGCGCGGGTCGAGGTGATTCTGGTGTCGCGCAACAGCGCCGACACTGGCCTGCGCGTATTCAACTCGATCCACCATTACGGACTGGCGATTTCCCGTGCGGCGTTTGTCGGCGGGCGCAGTCCTTATCCGTATCTGAAAGCTTTTGGCTGCGATCTGTTTCTGTCGACCCATGCCGAAGATGTGCGCTCTGCACTGGATGCCGGATTTGCTGCTGCAACGATTTTGTCCGGTGGCGCCAGCCGTGCTGCCAGCGACGAACTGCGCATTGCATTCGACGGTGACGCGGTGATTTTTTCCGACGAGTCGGAACGCGTTTATCAGTCCGGCGGGCTGGAAGCGTTCCAGGCCAAGGAGCGCGAATCGGCCCGCGAGCCGTTACGCGGTGGGCCATTCAAGGGCTTCCTCGCCGCACTCAATCTGCTGCAACGCGAGTTTCCCGACGACGACTGCCCGATCCGTACCGCATTGGTGACCGCACGTTCGGCGCCGGCCCATGAGCGGGTGATCCGCACGTTGCGCGAGTGGGATATCCGTCTCGACGAATCGCTGTTCCTCGGCGGGCTGACCAAATCGGCGTTTCTCGAAGCGTTTGCCGCCGACGTGTTTTTCGATGATCAGGCCGGTCATTGCGAGCTTGCCCGCGAGGTGGTTGCCACCGGTCATGTGCCTCACGGCATCAGCAACGAACCGTCGGTCTAAAGCCCCGTGGTTCAAGACGTTGCGTCACACGTCGTACTCGCCAAGGCACTGCTAAGCTGAATCAAATCTCCGCCATGTTGGCACGCGAGGAGGTCATATGATTCGTTCGATGCTGTATGCCACTGACCTCGGTCTGTACGCACCGTTAGTGATGCAGCATGCCCTCGCTTTGGCGCGCACATTCAATGCCGATCTGTATGTGGTGCATGCGGTGGAACCGATGGGGCTGTTTGCCGAATCGGTGTTGCAGAGTTATCTCGACGAGGAGGCATTGAACGAATTCCAGAGCGAAGGTCTGAAAACTGTCATCGCCAATATCGAGCAGCGGGTGCTCGACAGTTTTCGTGAAGAGCTGGGGGAGGAGGGCGAGCAGGAACTGCAGCGGATTCGCGCCGTGCGCGTGCTGCAGGGTGACCCGTCGGAAGTGATTCTCGAGCAGGTGCAGAAACTCTCGGTGGATCTGCTGATCGTCGGCAGTCACAGCCACGGCGTCGGTGCGGAAACCCCGTTGGGGCGCACGGCGGCGCGGGTCCTGCAATTGTCTAAGGTGCCGGTTTATCTGGTGCCGCTGGTGGGGCGTCGGCGTCGGGAGGATCGCTGAGGCAAAATAATGGCAGTCTGATAAAAAAGTTCTAGATTTATTCTTCAAACCATTAATATAGTTATATACCGTCGCTGATGCCCGTGGCGTCTACCTGCTTTGAGGGATTCATATGAAGCTTCAACAATTGCGCTACATCTGGGAAGTGGCGCACCACGACCTCAACGTTTCCGCTACAGCCCAAAGCCTTTACACCTCGCAACCGGGTATCAGTAAGCAAATCCGTCTGCTGGAAGACGAACTTGGCGTTGAAGTGTTTGCCCGCAGCGGCAAGCACCTGACCCGCGTCACTCCGGCCGGCGAGCGCATCATCACCACCGCTGGTGAGATTCTGCGCAAGGTCGAAAGCATCAAACAGATCGCCCAGGAATTCTCCAACGAGAAGAAAGGCACGCTGTCGATTGCCACCACCCACACCCAGGCACGTTATGCGCTGCCGCCGGTGATCAGCAACTTCATCAAGCAATACCCGGACGTGGCGCTGCACATGCACCAGGGTTCGCCGATGCAAATCGCCGAAATGGCCGCTGACGGCACCGTCGATTTCGCCATCGCCACCGAGGCGCTGGAGCTGTTCGGTGATCTGGTGATGATGCCGTGCTATCGCTGGAACCGCTGCGTGGTCGTGCCGCAGGGTCACCCGCTGACCAAGTTGCCGAAGCTGACCCTCGAAGCGCTGGCCGAATACCCGATCGTGACTTACGTGTTCGGTTTCACCGGTCGTTCGAAACTCGACGAAGCGTTCAGCCATCGCGGTCTGACGCCGAAAGTGGTGTTCACCGCCGCCGACGCCGACGTGATCAAAACCTACGTGCGTCTGGGTCTGGGTGTAGGCATCGTGGCGAAGATGGCCGTCGATACCAAACTTGATAGCGACCTGGTGGTGCTGGATGCCAGTGAGTTGTTCGAGTCGAGCATCACCAAGATCGGTTTCCGTCGCGGCACATTCCTGCGTGGTTTCATGTGCGACTTCATCGAGAAGTTTGCCCCGCACCTGACCCGCGAAGTCATGGCCAAGGCCATTCAATGCCACAACAAGCAGGAACTGGAAGAGCTGTTCGACGGCGTCGAACTGCCGGTCCATTAATTCCCTGCGTTAAAGCACCTCGGTGACAGCAAACTGTTGCCGGGTGCCCGCTACCAGAATCTCCACCTCATCACCTTCGAACTTGCCCATCAGGCTTTTGCCCAGCGGCGAGCGCGGGGTGATGACGGTAATCGGCTGACCCACCACATCGATTTTCAGGCCCGCCGCATCCGGCGCCAGAAACAGCCATTGCTCACGACCGTTTTCATCTTCCAGACCGAGCAGGGCGCCGATCTCGATACCGCGATTTTCATCGTAGGCACGCAGCATCAGATTCTGGCACAGCGCCAGTGACTGACGGATTTCCTCGACCCTTTTCGCCTGACCGGCCGCCAGATACGATGCCTCCAGCCCGAGCGTGTCGTATTTGTTTTCGGCGATGTTCTCTTCGTGGGTCGCGGTTTCGTAGGCGGTTTGCGCGGCGCGCTCGGCGATGTCGAGATCAATGCGCAGCTTGTCGAGAATCAGTTGGTGAACGTGTTGTTTATTCATGATCAATCGCAGAATTGCAGAACGTTGGCGCGGCTCTTTTCGCTAGGAGCGGTCTGATCCTGTTGCAGCCAGAACTGGCATTTCGGGTTCGCCTGATTACGGCTGCTGCTGCGCGCCTGATCCATGCGTACCTGTTGCTCGTTCTTGCGCAGGTTCTCTTCATATTGTTGGAACAGCGGACTCTGCGGCGGAATGTCCGGCTGCACCTGGACGGCTGCCGGCGGGGTGGCGAGTTGTTGAACAGCCTGAGCGACCGGCGCCAATTGTTCTTTGAACAGAAAGTGTGAAAGCAACCAGTACGTCAGCGCGATGGCCACAAAACCCACCCACAGACCCAGGGCAATACTGCCGGTCAATTGCACAGCGCTAAGCTGAACAGGCAAGGGGCGACGCGTGTTGGGACGGTAGGGCATGACTGCCTCCTGGCGGATGATTGCGGACAAGTGGCGATTGTCGCACGAAGATTAATCGCCGTCGGCTCTTCTGCAAGCGCTCATTTATGCGGACAATCGGTGCTTTTGCCAACGGGGAGTCTTGAATGTCGCAACTGAAAACCCGCTGGGATATTTTCTGCACGGTGGTCGACAACTTTGGCGACATCGGCGTGACCTGGCGTCTGGCCCGGCAACTGGCTGCCGAGCATGGGCTGGCGGTGCGGTTGTGGGTCGATGATCTGCGAGCGTTTGAGCGGATCTGCCCTGAAATCGATATCCATGCCGAACAGCAATCGCAGCAGGGTGTGGAAGTGCGGCACTGGCCGGCCGAATGGCCATCGACGGAAGCCGCCGACGTGGTGATCGCCGCGTTCGCCTGCCAATTGCCGAGCGCCTATATGGACGCCATGGCCGAGCGGGAGAAGCCGCCGCTGTGGATGAACCTCGATTACCTCAGCGCCGAAGACTGGGTGGTTGGTTGTCACGGTCTGCCGTCGGTGAAGTACAAATCGGTGCAGAAGTTTTTCTTCTTTCCCGGGTTCCAGCCAGGCACGGGTGGTCTTCTGCGCGAAAGCGGTTTGCTTGAACAGCGTCGGCAGTTTCAGCAGGAACCGGCTGCGCAACGACAATTCCTGCAAGCGCTGGGCGTCGAGCGCGAAGCCAATTCGTTACTGATTTCTTTATTCGCCTACGAAAACGCCGGGCTCGCCAGTTGGCTGGATGTGCTGTCCGCCGATAACACGCCGACCCATCTGCTGGTGCCGGAAGGGCGGATTCTCGGCGATGTCGCACGCTGGCTCGGGGTTGAATCGCTGGCGGTCGGCGATCTGCATGTGCGTCAGGCGCTGACCGTGCAGGTACTGCCGTTCGTTCGTCAGGATCAATACGACCGATTGCTCTGGTGCTGCGATTTCAATGCGGTGCGCGGTGAGGACTCGTTTGTCCGGGCGCAATGGGCAGCACGGCCGATGCTCTGGCACATTTACCAGCAGGACGAAGACATCCATCTGGACAAGCTCGATGCGTTTCTGACTCTCTACACAAAGGGCCTTTCGGCACCGGCGGCCGAGGCGATGAATGGTCTGTGGCGGGCCTGGAGTGCCGGACAACCAATCGGCGAGCACTGGCTAGAGGCGCGCGCGCATTGGCCGGAACTGCAAGATAACGCTGAAAAATGGTGTCTGGAACAGGCCTTGCAAGCCGATCTTGCCGCAGCGCTGGTACAGTTTTACCTAAATTGGATATGATACGCGGCCTAGATTTTTGTAAATCCCATCCAAATTCGGATATTCGCAATGAAAACTGGTAAAGAACTGAAACCCGGTACCGTGATCCGTCTCGAAAACGATCCTTGGCTGGTTCAGAAAGCTGAATTCACCAAATCGGGCCGTAACAGCGCGATCATGAAGACCAAGCTGAAAAACCTGCTGACCGGTTACAAGACCGAGATCGTTTACAGCGCCGACGACAAACTGGACGACGTAATCCTCGACCGCAAAGAAGCGACCCTGTCCTTCATCAGCGGCGACACCTACACGTTCATGGACACCACTGACTACACCATGTACGAGCTGAACGCTGAAGACATCGAAGCTGTTCTGCCTTTCGTTGAAGAAGGCATGACCGATGTTTGCGAAGCGATCTTCTTCGAAGAGCGTCTGGTTTCCGTAGAGCTGCCGACCACCATCGTGCGCGTAGTTGACTACACCGAAGGTTCGGCTCGCGGCGACACTTCCGGCAAAGTAATGAAGCCAGCCAAGCTGAGCAACGGTACTGAGCTGCAAGTTGCTGACTTCATCGAAATCGGTGACAAGATCGAAATCGACACCCGCGAAGGCGGTTCCTACAAAGGCCGTGCCAAATAAGCACTGCTTTTTGCGGAAAGAAAAAGCCCGACCATTGAGTCGGGCTTTTTTGTGTCTGCCATAAAGCGTTTACCCCTGTGGGAGCGAGCCTGCTCGCGATGGCGTTGGATCAGTCAATGAAAAGACTGACCGGACTGACGCCTTCGCGAGCAGGCTCGCTCCTACAGTTGTTTTGCGTTTATCTCAAACGGTGACGTGCAAGCGCACATCGACATTGCCGCGAGTGGCGTTGGAATATGGGCAGACCTGATGCGCGGCCTCGACCAGGCTTTGCGCGTCGGCTTGTTCCAGACCCGGGAGGCTGATGTGCAGGTCGATGTCCAGACCGAAACCACCAGGAATCTGGCCAATGCCGACATGCGCGGTGATCGACGCATCGTTCGGGATGCTGCGTTTGGTCTGGCTGGCAACGAATTTTAGTGCGCCGATGAAGCAGGCTGAGTAACCGGCTGCGAACAATTGCTCTGGGTTGGTCGCTGCACCGCCGGCACCGCCGAGTTCTTTCGGGGTGGCGAGTTTGACGTCGAGCACGTTGTCGCTGGAAATCGCACGACCGTCACGGCCGCCAGTGGAGGTTGCGATTGCGGTGTAAAGAGTTTGCATGGTGTGAGCCTCGTCGGGTGTGTGTGTTTGCGCTAATTGTTTGCGCGCTAAGTAAGTGCAAGGTGAATGTATCGCGCTAATATTTAGTGCGCAAGATAAATTTTGAAAAAAACGGCGAGATCATCCTTGTCGAAGCAGTCTATGGGGCTGTAAGTATTGATTTAGAGCGGACGAGAGCGATGTACAGCAGCAGAGGATATTTTGCGAAAACCGCAGATCATTGTAGGAGTGAGCCTGCTCGCGATTGCGGTGTGACAGCCAAACCTGATTTTGACTGATACACCGCAATCGCGAGCAGGCTCACTCCTACAGGGGGAGCGGGGGGCTTTACTTGAGGCTGTTTTGCAGGTGGCTGCGCAATGCCTGCAATTCTGATTGCAGGTTTTGCAGGCGCTCCAGCGAGAAGCCGCTGGCGCCGAGGATGCACGGTGGAACGGTGCGCGCCTGCTCTTTCAACGCACGACCCTGTTCGGTCAACTCGACAATCACCACCCGTTCATCCTCGCGACTGCGAGTACGGCTTAGTAAACCTTCACCTTCCAGACGCTTGAGCAGTGGTGTCAACGATCCCGGATCGGTCAGTAGTTTTGCGCTGATTTCTCCCACGGTCAGTCCGTCCTTCTCCCACAGCACCATCATCGCCAGATACTGCGGATAGGTCAGGCCAAGCGCTTGCAGCAATGGCTTGTAGACCTTGGTCATCATCAGCGAAGTGGAATGCAGGGCGAAGCAGGCCTGATTATCCAGTAGCAGTTCTTCGCAGACAGCGGAGTTGTCGTGTTCGGTGGTCATGTCGGAACCTTGATCGGTGATGTCCATGAATCTAGCGCTCGAATCTTTAATGCGCCAGATAATTCTCCAGCGCTAATGACGGCCCAGCTCTCGCTGCAATGCCAGATCCCACGGCGGAACCGGACTAAAACGAGTCTTCAGATATTCCAACAGCAAGCGGCTGCGCGAGTGCGTTTGTTGTTCCATGCGCAGCGCATAGATGCCGGTAGTTTCCGGTTTCGGCAGGCCGCCTTCGCAAAACAGCGGCAACAGTTCACCGCGCAACAGGTATTCGCTGGCCAGCCAGGTTGGCAGGTGCGCGATACCCAGTCCGGCCAGCGCGCCGCAGACCAGTGCCTCGGCATTGTTGGCGCTCATGCGGATGCGGGCGGGGCGATGCAGTTGCATCTGCCCGTCCTGCTCGAAGCGCCAGGCGAAGGGCGGGGCGAGGCCCTCCCAGTCGAGCCCGTCATGTTCACTCAGTTGCGCCGGCTCATTAGGTACGCCCCGACGCTTGAGGTAGTCGGGACTAGCGCAAGCGATTCGTACCATGCTCGCCAACGGCGTGGCGACCAGGCGGGTGTCGGCCATTTGCCCGGCGCGCAGTACCAGATCGACCTTGCCCAGATTGGAGCCGTGCATGTCGACGAAACTGTCGATCAAGTGCAACTGCACATCCAGCCCCGGATATAGCACCAGAAAGTCAGCGATCACCGGGGCTAGATGTCGCCGACCGAATGCGGCGGGTGCATCCACGCGAATCAGGCCTTCCGGCGCACTGCTCAACGACACCGCTTCGGCCCGGGCCAGTTGCAGTTCGGCGACGATTCGCCGGGCGCGCTCGGCAAACGCCAGACCTGCCGGCGTGGCGCGCACTGCGTGGGTACTGCGCACAAACAATTGGCTGCCGACGGCGCTTTCCAGGCTGTCTATTCTTCGGGCGACGGCCGAGGGCGTCAGTGGATGCCGGCGCGAGACAGCGGAGAAGCTGCCGCTTTCCAGCACATCGAGAAACAGTCCGAGCTGGTCGGTCAACTGATTGGGATTCATGGCGATTTCAATGCTTGTGCGAAATTGGCATAGCCATTGTGCGTTGCTGTGCGTTTCCCTGCCAGCGGCGACTGCGTAGGATGAATTGCCTGTAGAGAGAGGACATCGCTGTGATCGAGTTTTTGTTGTACCTGCTGTTTGGCGCCGCCCTCGGCACGCTCGGGGGAATCTTCGGTATCGGTGGCGGCTTGATCGCCATCCCGTTGCTGGGCGTGTGGTGCGGGCTCGATCAGCAGATCGCCCAAGGCACGGCGCTGGTGATGGTGGTGCCGAACGTGATGCTCGCACTCTGGCGTTATCACCAGCGCAATCGCATCGAATTGCGTCATGCGCTGCCATTGGCGCTGATGGGTTTCTGTTTTGCGTGGATCGGTTCGATCTGGGCGGTGGGCATCGATGCGCAAACCATGCGCATCGGTTTTGTTGCGTTTCTTGTGGTGCTGTCGGTTTACAACCTGTTGCGCATGTTCGGCGCTCAATCGTCAGCGACGTCCGAGATGCGTTATTCCTGGCCATGGCTGGGTGTGCTGGGCGCGGCGTCCGGCACCATGGGCGGTTTGTTCGGGGTTGGCGGTGCAGTGGTGGCGACGCCCGTGTTGACCAGTCTGTTCGGGACCACGCAAGTGGTTGCTCAAGGCCTGTCGCTGGCGCTGGCATTGCCCAGCACTGGCGTCACGCTGGTGACTTACGCGGTGCATCAGGAGGTGAACTGGATGATCGGTTTGCCGTTGGCGATTGGTGGTCTGGCGAGCATCAGTTGGGGCGTGAAAATTGCCCACGCCATGCCGGAAAAACTTCTGCGTGGGCTGTTTTGCGGTTTTCTGGTGCTGTGTGCGGTGATGCTCGCTTTTAAAGTTTGAAGCCTTCGACGATGTGCTCGGCCAGGCACTCGGTGATCGGCGAGGGATTGTTCAGGTTGCGGATCAGCATGATGCTGGCTTCCGGCAGCAGCGGCAGATCTTCGGCGGCGCCGAGAATGCGCATGTCCGGGGTGATCAGGCTTTCCAGTTGCGCCGTGATCGCCAGACCGGCGCTGACCACCGCCATCAGCGCCGACAAACTGGTGCTGTTGTAGGCGATGCGGTAATCGCGGCCCATTGCGTCCAGCGCATTGCAGGCCCACAAGCGGCAGAAGCAGTCACTGTTGAACATCGCCAAGGGCAGCGGCGTCTGTTCATGGGCGCTGAAGTTTTGCGCTTCGGCCCAGACGAAACGCTCCTTGCGCAGCAGTTGGCCGATCTCGTTGCCCGGCTCGCGGGTGACGATCGACAAATCCAGATCCGTGCGTTGCAGCAACTGCCTGGTGGATTCGCAATGCACTTCAATCTGGATCAGCGGATAGAACTGGGCGAAGCGCGACAGAATCCCCGGCAGAAAACGCATCACGTAATCGTCCGGCGTACCGATCCGTACGGTGCCGACCATGTGCGGTTCGCGCAGGGTGTTGAACACTTCGCTGTGCAGTTTCAGGATGCGCCGCGCATATCCCAGCAGCACCTGGCCTTCGGCGGTCAGCCGAACCTGACGGCCATCGCGCTCGAATAACTGGCGCTGCAACACGTCCTCTTCCAGACGCTTCATTTGCATGCTCACCGCAGATTGCGTGCGGTTGACCATCTCGCCGGCGCGGGTAAATCCACCCTGGTCGGCTATCGCGACAAAGGTGCGCAGTACATCGGTATCGATACTGGGGTAGGCCGACAATTGATGAATCTCCGTGATGCATGCCATCAGAAACATTCGTTGGATTGATCTTAGCGCCGGAGCGAGACTTGAGCCATCCACAAGGAGGGTAAGACGATGAAAGGTCAAAAAGTCTATGTAAGTGATGAAAGAGTGCCTGTTCACCTGATCTCGGATCTGCTGCACAAGGTTAGCCGCTGGTACGAACTTCACCGCGAACGCGAGTTGCTCGCCAGCCTCAGCGACGAAGCGCTGAAGGACATCGGCGTCAGTCGTGCCGATGTTGAACATGAGTCGGTTAGGCCGTTCTGGGACGATCCGATCCATAAATGATCAGGGCATTACTACACAAACCACTTTCAGGTGAGGTAGGTTGCGAGCAGACAAGGAGATGCTCATGCCCGCAACAGTATCCTTTTCCCTCAAACAGGCTCGACGTCTGGCGCTGGCTGCCCAAGGGTTCAACGGGCGCCAGCCGCTGACCGTCAAGGCGCCACACATCAACCGGTTGATTGAACGGCTGGGCCTGCTGCAAATCGACTCCGTCAATGCCGTGGTGCGCTCGCACTACCTGCCGCTGTTTTCCCGTCTCGGTTGCTACTCCTCTGATTTGCTCGACCAGGCTGCCTGGAGTTCCGGGCGACGTCGCACGTTGTTTGAGTATTGGGGACATGAGGCGTCGTTGCTGCCATTGGCGATGTATCCGCTGCTGGGCTGGCGCATGCAGCGCGCCAGGCAGGGCGACGACATCTATCAGCAGTTGGCAAAGTTCGGACGCGAGCAGCAAGACACGGTTCGCCGGGTGCTTGCGGCGGTCGAAGAACGTGGCGCGCTCGGTGCTGGCAGTCTGTCGACCCGTCAGGAGAAAGCCGGACAGTGGTGGGACTGGAGCGCGGAAAAGCATGCGCTGGAATGGTTGTTCGCTGCCGGTGAAGTGACGGTGGCCGGGCGTCGAGGTTTCGAGCGTTTGTATGATTTGCCGGAGCGGGTGATCCCGGCGACGATCTTGCAACAACCGTTGCCCGACGAATCCGAGGCCCAGCGTGGTCTGTTGCTGCATGCGGCGCAGGCGCTGGGCGTCGGCACTGAAAAAGATCTGCGCGATTACTTTCGGTTGAATCCGGCCGACGCTCGACCGCGTTTGGCGGAGCTGGTTGAGGATGGCTTGTTGCAGACCTGTGAGGTTGCCGACTGGCGTCAGATCGCCTACTGCCTGCCGGAGCCGAAAATCCCGCGCAAGGTGGTTGCGAGTGCGCTGTTGTCGCCGTTCGACTCGCTGATCTGGGAGCGCAGCCGCACCGAGCGTCTGTTCGATTTCCGCTATCGGCTGGAAATCTACACGCCACAGGACAAGCGGGTTTACGGCTATTACGTGTTGCCGTTTTTGCACAATGAGCGGATTGCTGCACGGGTTGATCTGCGCGCCGAGCGGGCGTCGGGGCGGTTGGCTGTGCATGCGGTGCACGAAGAAAAGCCGGGGCTGGATGAGGAAGGGATGCTGGCGTTGGCGCTGAATTTGCGGCGGATGGCCGATTGGTTGGGGCTGGAGCGGGTGCAGCTTAATTGTCAGCGGGAGAGTGCGGGGCGGTTGCGGGTGGCATTGGCTCAGGTCGATGGTGACTGAGCCGACGCCATCGCTAGCAGGCTAGCTCCCACAGAGGATCTGTGCAGTACACAAAACCCCTGTGGGAGCTAGCCTGCTAGCGATTACGAGCGACGCGACTTAGCGGCGGACTTGCTTCAATGTTTCAGCAATCAAAAACGCCAGTTCCAGCGACTGATCGGCATTCATCCGCGGGTCGCAATGGGTGTGATACCGATCCGACAAACCATCCTCGGTAATCGGTCGCGCACCGCCGATGCACTCGGTGACGTTCTGCCCGGTCATCTCGATGTGGATACCACCGGCATAAGTGCCTTCCGCTTCGTGTACCTGGAAGAACTGCTTCACTTCACCAAGGATCTGCGCGAAGTCGCGGGTCTTGTAACCGCTGCTGGCCTTGATGGTGTTGCCGTGCATCGGGTCGGAACTCCACAGCACTTGCTTGCCTTCACGCTGCACGGCGCGGATCAGCGCTGGCAGGTGATCGCCAACCTTGTTCGCGCCCATGCGTGCGATCAGGTTCAGCCGGCCGGGATCGTTGTCCGGGTTGAGCACATCGATCAGACGAATCAGGTCGTCGGGGTTCATGCTCGGGCCGACTTTGACGCCAATCGGGTTGTTCACGCCGCGCAGAAACTCGACGTGGGCACCGTCGAGCTGACGGGTGCGGTCGCCGATCCACAGCATGTGCGCCGAGCAATCGTAGTAATCGTTGGTCAGGCTGTCGCGACGCACGAAGGCTTCTTCGTAGTTCAGCAACAACGCCTCGTGGGCGGTGAAGAAACTGGTTTCGCGCAGTTGCGGCGAAGTGTCCATGCCACAGGCGCGCATGAACGCCAGGGTTTCATCGATACGGTCGGCGAGGTGGCTGTACTTCTCGGCCAGCGCCGAGTTGGCGATGAAGTCCAGGTTCCACTTGTGCACCTGATGCAGATCGGCAAAGCCGCCTTGGGCGAAAGCGCGCAGCAGGTTCAGGGTGGCGGTGGACTGGTGATAGGACTGCAACAGGCGTTCCGGGTCCGGTACGCGGCTCTTTTCGTCGAAACCGATGCCGTTGACGATGTCACCACGGTAGGCGGGCAGGGTCACGCCGTCGATGGTTTCGTCATTCGAGGAGCGCGGTTTGGCGAACTGCCCGGCCATGCGCCCGACTTTTACCACCGGGCAACCGGCAGCGAAGGTCATGACGATCGCCATTTGCAGCAACACTTTGAAGGTGTCGCGGATCTTCGCGGCGGAGAACTCGGCGAAGCTTTCCGCGCAGTCGCCACCTTGCAGCAGGAAGGCGCGGCCCTGGGTCACTTCGGCAAACTGACGACGCAATTCCCGGGCTTCACCGGCAAACACCAGTGGCGGGTAACTGGCCAGCGTCTGCTCGACCTGACGCACATGTGCGGCGTCGGGATATTGCGGTTGTTGCTGGATCGGCAGGGCGCGCCAGCTATCAGGGCTCCAGGGTTGGCTCATCACGGTCTCTAGTGTTTTACGCACGGAGGCTCATGGTATCAGCAATTAGTGCGTGACCTGTTCCTGCACCTTCGTCGACAATCGCCGCTTTGCCACGGCGCCAGAGGTGCCATCGCGTCACCGCGCCCGGTGACCATCAGGAGACGAAATGACTGAGGAGCGCGTCGAGCATCTGCTCGCCGAAGTACAGGATGAGTTCGGCGTGATTCGCGTGCTGGAAGTGGCTGATTACCGCTTTCTGGAATTCGGCGATGCCATCGAGCAGAGTTGCGTGTTCACTGCCGACCCGAGTTGGCTGGAATACGATTACACCCGGGCGATGCTGATTGGCGCGTTGTGCCATGAACATCCGGAAAGCGCGCTGTTTCTTGGTCTCGGCGCCGGTACCCTGACTCAGGCTTGCCTCAAGTTCCTGCCGCTGGAAGATGTCGAGGCCATCGAACTGCGCCCGGACGTGCCGCGTCTGGCCATTGAATATCTGGGGCTGGATGACGATCCGCGCCTGTATATCCGTGTCGGCGATGCAATTGAATTGCTGCCGACTGCCGAGCCGGCGGATCTGATCTTCGTCGACCTGTATACCGATGTCGGCCCGGGTGTCGGGCATCTGGCCTGGAGTTTCCTCGGTGATTGTCAGAAGCGTCTGAATCCGGGCGGCTGGCTGGTGATCAATCAGTGGGCCACCGACGACGGTAAACCGCTCGGCGCGGCGTTGTTGCGTGGGCTCTATCACCGGCATTACTGGGAACTGCCGGTGAAGGAGGGCAATGTGATTTTGCTGGTGCCGGCTGATCTCGATCAGGCGCTGGACATGCAGGCGCTGACCGAAAAGGCCGAAGCGCTGGCGCCGCAGTTGGGGTATTCGTTGCAGTCGTTGATCAAGGCGATTCGCCCGGCGACATAAATGCGCTGGACGTGCCGGCCTCATCGCCAGCAGGCTGGCTCCCACCTTGGAATGCGTTCCCCCTGTGGGAGCTAGCCTGCTAGCGATGACAACCTGCCAGCCACCGATTTTTCATATCCCTTTGAAAAACCCGGGCCGCCGCTCAACCAGCGATCTCACACCCTCTTTGGCATCCTCACTGGCCAGCAACTTCTTCACCAAAACCGGCAACCCCTGCGCCGCAGCAGTCTCCCCTTCATATCGCGCCTGTCGCGCCGACATCAACGTCGCCTGCACCCCCAGCGGTGCCTGCCGCGCAATCCTTTCAGCCAGTTCAATCGCCCGTGGCAGCAGATCTTCACTGGCCATCACTTCCTGTACCAGGCCCAAACGCAATGCGTCATGCGCATCGAATTCATCCCCGGTCAGTAACCAGCGCATGGCATTGCCCCAACCGGCAACTTGATGAAAGCGTAATGTCGCGCCACCAAAAGGAAAAATCCCACGCTGCACTTCCATTTGTGCAAAGCGGGTATTGCTCGCGCAGAGGTTAATGTCAGCAGCCAGCATCAGCTCGATGCCAATGGTCAGGCAGTAACCCTGCGCCGCGACGATCACCGGTTTGCTGACCCGTGGTCCGACGAAAACACCCCAGGGATCGCAACCGCCGGTCGGAACCTGCCAGCCCTGAGCGAGCGCCGAACTGGCGTTGACCAGATCCAGCCCGGCGGTGAAATGCTCGCCATGACCGAACACCACCGCTACCCGCGCTTCACTATCAGCCTCGAACTCGCCGTAGGCCAGGCTGAGGTCGTTGAGCAGGTCGAGATCGAAGGCGTTGCGCTTGGCTACCCGGTCCAGACCGATCAGCAGCACATGCCCGCGACGCTCGCGAGTGACACGGCTGGGGCAAGGGATAGCGTCAGGCTGACTCATGGGTGTTTCCTCGAACGGGAAAGGACGGTGCAGCGACCACATGCCGCACATCAGTGAATCGTTTTAGCGCCATCGCCAGCAGGGCCGGGCCCTTGCAAAATAGACCTTCGCACGATTATCCGCAAAGGCCCGTGACACAGCGGTGACAACCGCTCTGTGGCGATAAAAAAAGCTCCCTTTTTGGGCAAATTCCGGTATAGTGCGCGCCGGCCTTTAACAGGGCCGCGTTAAGGTAGCGCAATTCCCCGAAGTCAGCTTCGGCTGCACGTCCGCACTGCGGGCTCTTCCAAGACGATTCTTTTTCATTCATTCGTTTTCGCAAATCCCCGCAGACAAAGCTGCCAGGGCGACTCTTGAGTCTCAACACGGCACGCGC
>NZ_JBIUXX010000014.1:0-98846 GCF_044744235.1 Pseudomonas sp. NPDC087346 | reverse complement strand
CTTTGCGGATGCACTTAGAGGCAGACCCATGACCCAGGAAACCGGCGGCTTCGCCGCTTTTAATCTTAATCCGAATATTCTTGCAGCCGTCGCAGCGACTGGCTACGAAGAGCCTTCGGCTATTCAGCAGCAATCGATCCCGATCATCATGGCCGGCCAGGACATGATCGGTCAGGCGCAAACCGGTACGGGTAAAACCGCTGCGTTCGCCCTGCCGATCCTGCACCGCATCGATCCTGCTAAGCGCGAACCGCAAGCCCTGATCCTGGCGCCAACCCGTGAGTTGGCGCTGCAAGTAGCAACCGCTTTCGAAACCTACGCCAAGCAAATGCCAGGCGTTACTGTTGTGGCCGTTTACGGCGGCGCGCCTATGGGCCCGCAACTGAAAGCAATCCGTAATGGCGCACAGATCGTTGTCGCCACTCCGGGCCGTCTGTGCGACCACCTGCGTCGTGACGAAAAAGTCCTGTCGACCGTGAACCACCTGGTTCTCGACGAAGCGGACGAAATGCTCAAACTGGGCTTCATGGACGACCTGGAAGTTATCTTCAAGGCCCTCCCTGCAACCCGTCAGACTGTTTTGTTCTCGGCTACCCTGCCGCAGTCGATCCGTGCCATTGCCGAACGCCATCTGCGCGATCCGCAACACGTGAAGATCCAGACCAAGACTCAGACCGTTACCGCGATCGAACAGGCTCACCTGTTGGTTCACGCTGACCAGAAGACTTCGGCCGTTCTCAGCTTGCTGGAAGTGGAAGATTTCGACGCTCTGATCATGTTCGTACGAACCAAGCAAGCGACCCTGGATCTGGCAAGCGCCCTCGACGCAAAAGGCTACAAAGCCGCTGCGCTGAACGGTGACATCGCCCAGAACCAGCGTGAGCGCGTCATCGAGTCGCTGAAAGATGGCCGTCTGGACATCGTTGTAGCGACCGACGTTGCTGCTCGTGGTCTCGACGTACCGCGTATCACCCACGTATTCAACGTGGACATGCCTTACGATCCTGAGTCCTACGTTCACCGTATCGGCCGTACCGGCCGTGCTGGTCGCGAAGGTCGTGCACTGCTGCTGGTAACTCCTCGTGAGCGCCGCATGCTGCAAGTGATCGAGCGTGTAACCGGTCAGAAAGTTGCCGAAGTACGTCTGCCGGACGCTCAGGCTGTTCTCGATGCCCGCATCAAGAAACTGACCAACAGCCTGTCGCCGCTGGTTGCTGATGCCGAGTCGACTCACGGTGATCTGCTGGATCGTCTGACCGCTGATATCGGTTGCACCCCGCGTGCCCTGGCTGCAGCTCTGCTGCGCAAGGCTACCAACGGTCAAGCGCTGACACTGGCCGCTATCGAGAAAGAACGTCCACTGGTGCCGAACAATGCACCGCGTGGCGATCGTCCAGAGCGTACCGGTGACCGTCCTGATCGTGGTGACCGCGAGCGTCGCGCGCCAATGCCTTTGGGCGAAGGCCGTGCACGTTGCCGTACCGCGCTGGGTGCGCGTGACGGTATCGCTGCAAAAAACCTGCTGGGCGCCATCCTCAATGAAGGTGGTCTGGCCCGTGAAGCGATCGGTCGCATCCAGGTGCGTGACAGCTTCAGCCTCGTTGAGCTGCCGGAAGATGGTCTGGACAAACTCCTGACCAAACTGAAGGACACTCGCGTTGCTGGCAAGCAGTTGAAGCTGCGTCGCTATCGCGAAGATTGATCCGCCCTTGGGCTGATTGATCGAACATAAAAAATCCCCGACTGGTTCGGGGATTTTTTTTGCCTGCTATTCAGGGTCATGCAGAACCCTGTGGGAGCTAGCCTGCTAGCGATTGCATCAGCCGAAGCGATAGATATCCATACCCAGCGCGCCCATGGTGAAACCCTGATGCGCAACACTGAACTCGCCCCCGGCACCCCGCGCAAAATACAGCGGTAACAAATGCTCATCACTCGGATGGCTGCGCACTGCGCTCGGAGCCTGCTGGCGGTAGTCATGCAGCGCCGCTTCATCGTTGGTGGCGAGCTTGTCGATCATCCAGTCACGGAACTCTCTGGCCCACGGCTCGACACTTTCCGGGCCAGCATGCCAGTCCAGTTCACGCAGGTTGTGGGTGATGCTGCCGGAGCCAATCAATAGAACTCCCTGCTCACGCAGGCCCGCCAGCGCTTTCCCGACTCGGGTTTGCAGCGCCGGGCCGGCACGGCTGGGCAACGAAACCTGCACCACCGGAATATCGGCCTGCGGGTACATCAACGACAGCGGCACCCAGACGCCATGATCAAACGGGCGTTGCGGATCAAGGCGCGCAGGTAGATTGTTGGCAGTCAACAAGGCCGCGACTTCATTGGCCAGTTGCGGATCTCCCGGTGCCGGATACTGCACTTCAAACAGTGCCCGGGGGAAACCGCCGAAGTCGTGCCAGGTTTCTGGTTGCGGGTTGCTGCTGACCAGCAGCTCCTGGCTTTCCCAGTGTGCGGACACAATCACGATGGCTTTTGGCCGCGGCAGCTCGGCAGCCAGTCGCGTAAGGGCCGGACCACTGGCCCCGGGTTCCAGCGCCAGCATCGGTGAGCCATGAGAGATATACAGGCTGGGAAACATGGAAGGGCTCCTGAGCGGTAAGATGAGCTCATCTTCAGGCAGATCATTGATCTAAATCTAATATAAGTTTTAGCGCTTTTTAATCGAATTTTTGGGAGTTAGACATGCAGCCCGAGTTTTGGCACAAGAAGTGGGCTTCGAACCAGATCGGCTTCCATCTGCCAGAGGTGAACCCTTATCTGCAGCGGCATTGGGCATCTCTGGCGCTTGCTGCGCAGACCCGTGTGCTGGTGCCGTTGTGTGGCAAGAGTGTGGATTTGCGCTGGCTGGCGCAGCAAGGGCATGAGGTGCTGGGCGTCGAGTTGTCGGAGCAGGCTGTGGAAGATTTCTTTCGCGAGCAGCAACTGGAGCCGCAAATCATCGAGGAGGGCGCGTTCAAGGTGTATCGCGCCGGCTCGATCGAGTTATGGGTAGGGGATTTCTTTGCGCTGACGGCAGCCGATGTTGCCGATTGTGCGGCGTTGTACGACCGCGCGGCGCTGATCGCCTTGCCACCGCCGATGCGCGAGCGTTATGCCGCGCACCTGCAAAAAATCCTGCCGACGGATTTTTGCGGTCTGCTGATTACCCTGGATTACTATCAGACGCAGATGCCGGGGCCGCCGTTTGCGGTGGGTGATGGGGATGTTAAGCAACTGCTGAGCAGCGCCTGGCAGGTGCAGATGCTCGAAGAGCAGGATGTGTTGGGCGAGAGCTGGAAGTTCTTGCAGGCGGGCGTGACGCGGCTGGAAGAGCGGGTTTATCGGGTTTCTGGCCGGTAGAATTTTGCTGGCAATGCAGGCCTCATCGCTGGCAGGCCAGCTCCCACAGGGATTTAGGGTGTGCTGGAGATTGAAAGAACATCCCGAAACCCTGTGGGAGCTGGCTTGCCAGCGATGGGCCCAGCAAGATCACCCCATAAATCAAGCAAACAAAAAAAGGCCCGCATCACTGCGGGCCTTTTGTTTACTGCATCGGACGGATCAACCGCGACGACGCAAAGCGTCAATACGCTCTTCCAGCGGCGGGTGGCTCATGAACATGCGAGCGAACCCTTGTTTGATGCCGCCGTTGATACCGAAGGCGTTCAGGGTGTCCGGCATATGCACCGGCAGGCCCTGTTCGGCGCGCAAGCGTTGCAGTGCGCCGATCATCGCGGCGGTGCCGGCCAGGCGAGCACCGGCTTCGTCTGCACGGAATTCGCGTTTGCGCGAGAACCACATGACGATCGAGCTGGCGAGGATGCCCAGCACCAGTTCGGCGAAGATGGTCGCCACGTAGTAAGCGATGCCCTGGCCTTCTTCGTTCTTGAAGATCACTTTGTCGACAAAATTGCCGATGATCCGCGCAAAGAACATCACGAAGGTGTTCACTACGCCCTGGATCAGTGCCAGGGTAACCATGTCACCGTTGGCAACGTGGCCGATTTCGTGGGCAAGAACCGCCTTCACTTCATCCGGCGAGAAACGCTCCAGCAAACCCTGGCTGACCGCGACCAGTGCGTCGTTCTTGTTCCAGCCGGTGGCAAAGGCGTTTGCCTCGTAGGCCGGGAAAATACCGACTTCGGGCATCTTGATCCCGGCTTCGCGGGAGAGTTGCTCGACGGTTTGCAGCAGCCATTGCTCATGCCGGGTACGTGGCTGGCTGATGATCTGGGTGCTGGTGCTCATCTTCGCCATCCACTTGGAGATGAACAGCGAGAACAGCGAACCGGCGAAACCAAAGACCGCACAGAAAACCAGCAGCTGACTAAGGTTGAGATCAACCCCGTTGGCCGCCATGAACCCGTTGAAGCCGAACAGGCTCAGGGTGATGCTGGCTATCAGCACGACCGCCAGGTTAGTGGCCAAAAACAGCAGGATGCGCATCATGGTTGTAGAAATCTCCTCAAGCTAAAGATGTAGCGTACTGCGGGGTATATAAGGTGCTGCACCGGGCTATTCAACTGAGTGACTATTTCAAACTGTGTCCTACAGCAGATTCCTCGGTATTTGCGCCTGTTCCCCCGGCCGAAACTGCAACAGACGACAGACAGCCATCACCCGCCGCCGTTACGTCAGGTGCGGATGATCTGATTGAATCGCAAGTGTAGAAGGCGCTGGGGGGCTGGTGATGCAGAAGTGTTGCTGAATCAGACAGTGCGCAACGTTTTGGGCCGTTGCGCACTGATGGCCGGTTACTGGCGGTAGGTTTTGAGGAAGTTGCCGATGCGTCCGATGGCCATGTCCAGTTCATCGACACGGGGCAGGGTGACGACGCGGAAGTGGTCTGGCCATGGCCAGTTGAACGCGGTGCCCTGGACCACCAACAGCTTCTCGGACAGCAGCAGATCGAGCACGAACTTTTCGTCGTTGTGGATCGGACAGACCTTCGGATCGATGCGCGGGAACGCATACAACGCGCCCATCGGCTTCACGCAGCTGACGCCCGGGATGTCGTTGAGCAATTCCCAGGTGCGGTTGCGCTGTTCCAGCAGGCGACCTTGGGGCAGAACCAGATCGTTGATGCTCTGATAGCCACCCAATGCGGTCTGGATCGCATGCTGGCTCGGCACGTTGGCACACAGGCGCATGTTGGCGAGCATGTCGATGCCTTCGATGTAGCTCTGGGCATTGTGCTTCGGCCCGGAGATCGCGATCCAGCCGGAGCGGAAACCGGCTACGCGGTAGGACTTCGACAGGCCGTTGAAGGTCAGGCACAGCAGATCCGGGGCCAGCGATGCGGTGCAGATGTGCACGGCGTCGTCGTAGAGGATCTTGTCGTAGATTTCGTCGGAGAACACCACCAGATTGTGCTTGCGCGCGAGTTCGAGCATGCCCAGCAGGACTTCCTTCGAATACACCGCGCCAGTCGGGTTATTCGGGTTGATGATCACCAGAGCCTTGGTGTTCGGGGTGATCTTGGCCTTGATGTCAGCCAGATCCGGGAACCAGTCGGCACCTTCGTCGCACAGGTAGTGCACCGGATTACCGCCGGCCAGGCTGACGGCGGCAGTCCACAGCGGATAGTCCGGCGCTGGCACCAGCACTTCGTCACCGTTGTTGAGCAGGGCCTGCAACGACATCACTATCAGCTCGGACACACCGTTGCCGAGGTAGATATCTTCGATGCCGACGCCTTCGACCTGCTTCTGCTGGTAATACTGCATCACGGCCTTGCGCGCACTGAACAGGCCTTTGGAGTCGCTGTAGCCCTGCGCAGTCGGCAGGTTGCGGATCACATCCTGAAGGATTTCGTCCGGCGCTTCGAAACCAAAGGGCGCCGGGTTGCCGATGTTCAGCTTGAGGATGCGTTGGCCTTCCTCTTCCAGACGTTTGGCGTGCTTGAGCACCGGGCCGCGAATGTCGTAGCAGACGTTGGCGAGCTTGTTCGATTTGCTGAACTGCATGGCGATGTGATCCCGAAAATGAACGATCCAGACGGCGGATGGACAACCGTACTGGGATTCCTGCGTCTTCGCACAGGCGGACGTCTTGCGCCGTGGCGCCAAGAATCCGTTTGAATGCGCCCGGTCTGACTGCCAGACTGGCGTGTGACGAGGCGCAATCATACGTGCCACCCGATCCGTGGAAAAGGTACAGATCGGGCTTTTTCAGCCGCTGAGGTGTGATGATGGAAAAGTTGGAAAAAACCCTGGAAGAATGGAAAGCCATGCTCGACCCGCAGCAGTACGAGGTCTGCCGCCTCAGTGCTACCGAGCGACCGTTCTCCGGCAAGTACAACGCCACTAAAACCGATGGCGTTTATCACTGCGTCTGCTGCAACGAGGCGCTGTTTGACTCCCAGACCAAATTCGACTCCGGATGCGGCTGGCCGAGCTTCTACGCGCCGATTGGCGAGAGTGCGATGACGGAAATCCGTGACACCACTCACGGTATGATCCGCACCGAAGTGAAATGTGCCCGTTGCGATGCGCACCTGGGCCATGTGTTCCCGGACGGCCCGCCGCCGACTGGCCTGCGTTATTGCATCAACTCGGTGTGCCTGGATCTGGTTCCCCGCGAGTAATCGCATGACCTGTTGGAGCAGCCAGTGGCGGTTCCAACAGGTTTTTTATTGATTTATTAAATTGCATACAATTCAATTGCTCGCTATGTTTGTTCCTTCTTCGTCATTTCCGAGTGCGCACACATGAGCGACAACCTGCTGGACATCCCGTGCACCACCATCAAGGGTGAACAAAAGACCCTGGCCGATTTCGCCGGTAAAGCAGTGCTGGTGGTCAACACTGCCAGCAAGTGTGGTTTCACCCCGCAGTACAAAGGTCTGGAAGAGTTGTGGCAGACCTACAAGGATCAGGGCCTGGTGGTGCTGGGGTTTCCGTGCAATCAGTTCGGCAAGCAGGAGCCGGGCAACGAAGGGGCGATCAGCGAGTTCTGTGAGCTGAATTTCGGTGTGAGTTTCCCGCTGTTCAAGAAGATTGAAGTCAATGGCACCGGCGCCCATCCGCTGTTCGTGCAATTGAAGAAGCGCGCGCCGGGCCTGCTCGGTTCTCAGGGCATCAAATGGAACTTCACCAAATTCCTGATTGGCAAGGACGGCCAGTTGGTCAAACGCTTCGCGCCGGCCACCAAGCCGCAGGATCTGAGCCGCGAGATTGAAGCCCTGTTGAAATGAACGACCTGCCCGTTGATTCGCTGAAGCTCGACAGTCAGTTGTGCTTCAAGCTGTACGCCGCGTCCCGGGAGGTGATTCGCGCCTACAAGCCGATGCTCGATCAGCTTGGCCTGACGTACCCGCAATACCTGGCGATGCTGGTGTTGTGGGAATGGCAGGAAACTGCGCCTGAGCAGCCCACGGTCAAAGCCTTGGGTGAGCGTCTGCTGTTGGACTCCGGCACGCTGACGCCACTGCTCAAGCGTCTTGAGCAGTTGCAATTGGTGCTACGTCGTCGCTCGGCACGCGATGAACGTGAAGTGCATCTGAGTCTGACGCCTGAAGGGCTGGCGTTGCGCGAGCAGGTCGGGCCGATCAAGGCCCGTTTGCTGTGCGACAGTGGTGTCGATCTGGATCGCTTGAGTGAGTTGCGTAACGGCCTCGATCATTTGCTCGGGCAAATCAGAGCTGCGTCGTAGTCGGTATCCACAGGTCCAGCAACGCCGCGAGTTCTTCGCGGCGAAACGGTTTGGCCAGGTAATCGCTCATACCCGCCGCACGGCAACGTTCGCGCTCTTCGGACATGGCGTTGGCGGTCAGCGCGACGATCGGCAGGTTCGGCCAGCGTCCGCTCTGGCGAATCTGCCGGCTCGCTTCGTAGCCATCCATGACAGGCATGTTGCAATCCATCAGCACCAGATCGAAGGCGTCGTGCTCCAGTTGATCGAGCGCCTCTGCGCCGTGCGCCGCTACCACCACTTCACAACCGAGTTTGCCGAGCATGCCTTTGGCCACCAGTTGGTTGACCGGATTGTCCTCGACCAGCAGCACTCGCCCGCGACGTCTGCCTGGCAGTGATTCGAGACGCGCGTCGTTGATGTTGGTGGTCTCTGCTTGCAGGACTCGCCGCAGGGACTGATACAGCGCATTACGCGCCAGCGGCCGAGCCTGTTGTTGCAGAGGCGCAAGTGCGGCGGCTTCCTCGCTGGGCATGAAGCTGCCGTAAGCGGTGACCACCAGAATCGGCACGCTGAGGGTCGGGCGCAGGGCGAACAGGCATTCCGGGCAGTCGGTTATCAGCACGTCCGGAGACAGGCCGAGTAACGGGTCGTCCATCGAGCGCTGTTCATATTCAATACCCCAGCCCGGCAGCAAGGTCTTGAGCAGTTCGGCCAGGCCGCTGCTGGCGGCGGTGATCGCCAGCACTTTGCCGTGCAGCGGGGCGGGAACCACCGCACGGGTGTGGCAAGGCAGCGGCAGTTCGGCGCAGAACTGACTGCCGAAACCCGCCTCGGAACTGATGGTCAGCCGCCCTTGCATGGCTTCGCAGAGGTTATAAGTCAGCGCCAGGCCAAGGCCGGTGCCGCCATATTGGCGGGTAATACCGGCGCCGGCTTGAGTGAACGGCTGGAAGATTTTTACCTGCGCTTCCTGGGCAATGCCGATACCGGTGTCACAGACCTCGATGCGTACGCCGTCCTTGTACGCCGACAGGCGCACATCGACCCGGCCGAAACGGGTGAACTTCAGCGCATTGGACAACAGGTTGCTGACGATCTGCCGTACCCGCGTCGGGTCACCCAGCACCAGAGCGGGGAATTGCGGGTCGATCAGGCAGGTCAATTCGACACTTGGTGCGGCGTTCTGCGACAGCAGGTTGGCGGTGTCTTCGATCAGCGAGCCGAGATCGAACGGGATGTGTTCGAGTTCCAGTTGCCCGGCATCGAATTTCGACAGATCGAGAATGTCGTTGAGCAACTCGACCAGAACCTTGCCCGAGTCATGCGCAATGGACAGTTGTTGCTGCTGTTCGGCATTCAACGGCCCGTCGAGCGACAGGGCTATCATGCCCAGCAGGCCGTTGAGCGGCGTGCGGATCTCGTGACTCATGTTGGCGAGGAACACCGAGCGCGCTTCGGCCATGTCCAAAGCTGTGCTGCGGGCGACCTCAAGCTCCTCGTTCGACTGGCTGAGGCGGGCGTTGATCGCCTTCAGTTCGGCAGTACGTGCCGAGACGATGTGTTCCAGTTGCCCGAGGTAATCGGTCAGGCGATTTTCGGCGTTACGCCGTTGCTGGATTTCCGTGGCGATGTTTTCGAATTGCTGGTTGGCGACCTTGACCAGCACGCCGATCTCGTCGTTGGCGTGCCCTGCCGGGCATTCCAGGGTTGTGGCCTCGGCGCTGCGCGGGTCGCGTCCGCTGAGTTCGCGTATGACCCGCACCAGCGGTTTGGTCAGCATCACGTAAAACAGCGCGAGCAGAATGCCGGTGAGGATCAGGCTGCGGGCAAACCCATTGAGCAGGGTGACTTCGGCCCGTCGCAGAAAGCGACTGCCGAACGCGTAAGTATCAACTTCCAGTTTCAGCACACCCAAAGATTCGGTCGGTAAATGATCGAGGTACAGACGGTCGTTGAACTCGCGTTTTGCGCCGAACAGGAAGTCACTGATCACCCGATAACCGCTTTGCAGCCCAGGTCGTTTGACGCTGGCGAGTACGTTGTCGTTGTTGTCGGTCAGTTGCGCGGAAATGATTGCCGGCGAACGCAGCAGTCCCAGCGTGAGTTCCTGAGCCAGTTCGGCGTCGATGTTGTAAGCAATACGGGACGCCGGATTGTGGCTGATTTCCAGTAAAGACAGGATTTCACGGTTGATAGAGGCGTCTTCGCTGGCATAATCGATGCCGATTTGCAGCAGGCTGAGCAGCGTGCCCAATATGAACCCGACCAGCACGGTAAGCCGGGCCTGTTTGTAAGACAGCCGGTGGGTGAATTTGATATCCATGGGGTGTTGAACCACTTCCGTTTCCCTTCGCTGCTCAAGCATAGTCGATCATGTATGGATGCCGAGGTTCCCGAATCGCCTTGTAACAAGGCTTGGAGCGGAAAACTGGATCTGTGCATTGTCGCAGGATCGCCATCATCACTGTGAACGTGCCCGAGGAGAAGACGTGGATTCCCGATTGAATGCTTTTCTTGAACGTGCCGAGTCGGTTCTGGCACGGATCGAACCGCTGTTGCCGGCCACTCGGCCGGTGATCGACTGGAACACTTGTCTGGCCGCACGCTGGCAGCGCGACGGGCGCAGCGGTTATCTGCTGCCGCTGGAAGTCAGCCTCGACATGCGCCTGTCCGACCTGATTGGTGTTGACCGGCAACTGGAG
Source organism: Pseudomonas sp. NPDC087346 (assembly GCF_044744235.1). Taxonomy (NCBI): domain Bacteria; kingdom Pseudomonadati; phylum Pseudomonadota; class Gammaproteobacteria; order Pseudomonadales; family Pseudomonadaceae; genus Pseudomonas; species Pseudomonas sp. NPDC087346. The sequence continues at coordinate 88,521 of NZ_JBIUXX010000014.1, read as the reverse complement.
CAACTGGGTCGCAACACCCGGCAATTCCTCGACGGCATGCCGGCCAATCACGCCTTGCTCTGGGGTTCGCGTGGTACCGGTAAATCTTCGTTGGTACGGGCACTGCTGGCCGAACACGCCGGCGCCGGTCTGCGTCTGATCGAGATCGAGCGCGACCATCTGGCTGACCTGCCGCGAGTGGTCGAACAGATCGGCAAGCTGCCGCAACGCTTCGTACTGTTCTGTGATGACCTGTCCTTCGAGTCCGGTGAAGGCGACTATCGCGTGCTGAAAAGTGTGCTCGATGGCTCGCTCGAACAAGCCCCGGACAACGTCTTGTTGTACGCCACTTCCAACCGCCGCCACCTGGTGCCGGAGAAGGAAAGCGACAACGAGAACTGGAAACGCGTCGATGGCGAACTGCACCCAAGCGAAGCAGTGGAAGACAAGATCGCGCTGTCCGATCGTTTTGGCCTGTGGCTGTCGTTCTACCCGTTCACCCAGGAACACTTCCTCAATGTCGTCGAGCACTGGATCGGCCAGTTGGCCGCCAAGGCCAACCTGAGCTGGCAGCGCGATGAACAGCTGGACATCCTTGCCGTGCGCTGGGCAACCGGTCGCGGCAATCGCAACGGACGTTGCGCGTACCAATTCGCCCGTTACTGGGTGGGACTGAAATTGTTGGAGCACAAGGCATGATTGATTTGCAACAGAGCGGCCAGGGCCTCGAAGGCTATGGCATGTTGGCCGCGCAACTGGAATCGCTGTTGGCGGACGAGCGCGACTTCATCGCCAACGCCGCACAGTTTTCGGCGTTTCTGTTTAACCAGCTCGATGATTTGAACTGGGCCGGTTTCTACCTCAACCGCAACGAAGAACTGGTGCTCGGCCCGTTTCAGGGCCAGATCGCCTGTGTGCGTATTCCATTCGGGCGCGGCGTCTGTGGCGCGGCGGCAGCTACTTTGCAGACTCAGCGGGTCGAAGACGTTCATGCGTTCCCCGGCCACATCGCTTGTGACAGCGCATCGAACAGTGAACTGGTCGTGCCGTTGGTCAAGGATGGTCGCCTGATCGGCGTTCTCGACCTCGACAGCCCGAAACTGGCGCGTTTCGGCGCGCAGGATCAGGCCGGAATCGAGCAGTTGGCGGCGATCTTCCTGCGCCTGACCGACTGCTGATCAAGCGGCCAGACCGGCCTTGCGTAACAGGCTGGCCGGATCTACCGCGTCGATTTGCGCGGGCTCGAGAAAGCGCGTGGCGTATTGCATGTACACGCCATCGTTGATGAACAGACCGAACAATTGCGCATCGATATGGGCATCGCGGCACATCGTCGCCATGATGCCCAGCGCCTCACTCAGGGTCTTGGCTTTCTTGTAAGGCCTGTCCGCTGCGGTCAGCGCTTCGAAAATATCGGCAATCGCCATCATCCGTGCCGGCAGGCTCATCTCTTCGCGCTTCAGGCGTTTCGGGTAACCGGTGCCGTCCATTTTTTCGTGATGACCGCCGGCGATTTCCGCGATGTTGTTCAGGTGTCCGGGGAAGGGCAGGTGGCTGAGCATCAGAATCGTCTGCACCATGTGATGGTTGATGATGTAGCGCTCTTCCCGAGTCAGCGTGCCGCGCGCAATGCTCAGGTTGTACAGCTCGCCGCGGTTGTATTTGTATTGCGGGGCGTCAAGCTTGAACCCCCATGGATTGTCCTCAGGGATCAACTCGCTTTCCCCGCGCTCGAACAGATGCTCGGGTTTGTCTGCCAGCAATGGCTCGCTGACCGGCAACTGCGATGCTGGCGTTCGTGCCTGTCGCCGATTTTCTTCCCATGACACCCCGAGGCGGTCATCCAGCGTGCGCGTCCAGGTGCGTTGCGCAAGTTCGTTGAGTCGTTGCCGATCGGCTTCGGCCATGGCTTCCCCGCCCAGATTACAGCGGGCAACGAAGGCGAAATCATCATCCAGACCGGCAAGGGTGGCGTTGCGCAGTTCGCTCAGTTGCGTGTTGTCGCCGCCCAGCGCCAGTGCCTGCCAATAGCTGACCCACGCATCGCGCTTGAGCACTTCGAAACGGGTGCGGATTTCGTGGATGCGGTCGTTGAGGGTTTCCAGTTTGGTGGCTTTATCGACCACGTACTCCGGCGTGGTGACTTTGCCGCAGTCGTGCAGCCAGGCCGCGATGTGCAAGGCTTCCCAATCGTCTTCGCCTGGTTGGTAGGCGGCAAAGGCCGGTGCCTGACTGGCGGCAGCGGCGTGCGCCAGCATCATGGTCAGCTCCGGTACGCGTTGGCAGTGGCCACCTGTGTAAGGACTTTTTGCGTCGATGGCACCCGCGAGCAATTGAATGAAGGCGTCGAGCAGTTGTTTCTGCTTCGCTTGCAGACGCTGGCTCTCGATGCTGACTGCCGCGGCACCGGACACTGCTTGCAGGAAAGCTATGCGGTCGGGGCGCAGTTTTTCCAGATCCTGAGCGGCGCCGCTGTCGTTTATCAGCAGGATCAGCAGGCCGATGGTTTCGTTATGCCGATTGCGCAAACGGATACCGATCAGATGCACCCGTGGTGAAGTCATCGCGAGCAAGACTTTTTGCAGATCCCCGGCCTGTTCGAAGCCGAGGTTGCTCACCACATTGTCGGCCTCGACCAATTGCCGGAACCATTCCGGCCCCTGATCCGCGCGCAGATCGTGGCCTTGAATGTCGAAGGTTTCCAGCGCTTGGGAGACGTCGTCGATCACCAGTCCATAAGGCTCCATCCGGTCACCATCGCTTTCGCGCAAATAGATCAGGCCGGCCTGGGCCTGGGCGATGTGCACCGTTTCAAATAGCACGCGCTGCAACAGCGGGGCGAAACGGGTTTCGGCGCACAGGCTGTCGGTGATACGAAAGAAGCTCGCCAGCGTGTCTTTCATCCGCGCCATCGACAGGCTTAGCTGATCGACTTCCAGTACCGGTGAGCGGCGGGTGACCGGAAAGTTGAAATCGAAACTGCGGATGGCATCCGCTTCTCTGACCAAGGCGTGCAGCGGTTTGACCAGAATTCGCGAGATCAACCAACCCAGCGGCAGGCACAGTAACAATGTCGCCAGCGTGATCAGCGCGCCTTGCCAGCGCATGCGATAGGCATCCACCAGCAATTCGTCTTCCGGTACCAGCAATGCCATCTGCAAGCCTTTCGGCCCGCCTTCTTGCAGGCGGCTGCGGGCGACGATCCATTGGCGCCCATCGACCTCAAGCCGTTTGCCTTGGTGTTCCGTTGAAAGCAGTGCATGCAGGGTCGGGCTCAGGTCGGCAGCTTTGGCCAGACGTGCGGTGCGGTCGTCAACGATCAGACGACTGCTGTCAGGATAGGCCACGGCATTGCCTTCGGCATCGAACAGGACGATTTCAGTGGCCGGGGTCACCACATGTTTGGTCAACGTCGCGGAGAGCGCGGCCAGAGTCAGGTCGGCGCCGATCACGCTTGCCGCGCCGCTGCGCCGCGCCAGGGTCGTGCCGACGTTGTGGGTGGAGAAAAACACGTAGGGTTCGGTAGTGATCTGATCGCCTTGGGCAATGGCGTTCGAGTACCACGAGCGGCTGCGCGGATCGTAGCTGTCGTCGGGATTGTCCTGGTGGCCGATGGGTTTTAGCGCTTGATCGAAGAACAGCGACTGTGAGGACGCTTTGCCGCTGGCGTCATGCTCGATGCTCCAGACTTGATAGGCGGCGGCCTCCGGAGCCTTGAACAGGCTTTTCAGTGCGGCGGTGCGCAACGGGCGCACCATGAAAAAGTCGCCGTTAGCGTAACCGAGGTACAGCGAAGCGAGATCGGGGTTGTCCTTGAGCGACTGACTGAACGGCTTGAGCAGCGCCAGACGTTGCTCAAGATTCGCAGACTCGCTCGCAGGATTGATGGCCAGCAAACTCAGCAAGTGCCGAATCGGCTCGTATGTCGAATGCAGATCAAGACGTACATCCTGTTCGATGCGATTGAACAGGTTCTCGCTGCTCGAAAGGATGACGCGAGTTGTCTGGCGGTAATTGAACAGGCCCAGCACCACGCCAGTGAGCAACAGCAGAAACGTGAACATGACACTGATGTGCACATGCAGCGGGAATCGCCGTTGATCCGGGCGCAGTGGGCTTGGCATTGCTCAATCTCCATGAGGATAAACACACTGCTCAGCGCCCAAGCATAGTTAAGGCTCGGTCATTCTGCTTTTGTGAGACTGTTCCAGTTGTTGCAGTAATGCCTGTTCCAGTTCGACCATCGCCGTGTCCGTCGCCTGGCTGCAGCGTGCGAGGGTTTGCGCAGGCGCCATTTGGGCGCAGGCATGCTCCAGTGCATCGCAACAGGCGATCAGGCGCGAGGCCTGAGCAATCCGCGCCGCACCTTTGATCTTGTGTGCGACCTCGACCAACGCTTCACGGTCATTTTGGGGCGACAGCGCCAGCAGTTCCTGGCGATCCAGACGACTGCTATTGAGCAGTTCCGTGAGCAGACGCTTGATCTGAGCAGGATTGCCGCCCGTCAATTGGTTGAGTCCCAGCAGGTTGAATGTCGGGACGGGAGCGGCGGGTTGTAGCTCATTGATCCATTCACTCAGGGCACTGAGGCTGAGCGGTTTGAACAGGCAATCATTCATGCCGGCCTGTTTGCAGCGTTGTACTTCTTCGGGTTGGGCATTGGCGGTGAATCCCAGCACGGTGCACGGCGGGCGCCCGGTTTGTTGTTCCAGTTGGCGGATCGCCCGGGTCAGTTCATAACCGTTCATCACGGGCATGTTGCAGTCCGCAATCACCAGATCGAACTCGTCTGCCTGCCATTTCTCAAGTCCGCTTTGGCCTTCTTCGGCAAGACTGAAGTGATGGCCGAGAAACTCCAGTTGCTGACACATCAACAGGCGATTGGCGGGATGATCGTCCACCACCAGAATGTTCAGGGGCGTGAAAGCAACCCTTATGGGCGGCTCGTTCTTTGAGGTGGGGGCCTCGCTGGGCAATGTTTGCAGCGGCAATGACAGGCTGACTTGAGTGCCGATGCCGGGTTGACTGCTCAGTTGCAACTGACCGCCCATCATTTCACAGAGGTTGCGGCTGATGACCAGTCCCAGGCCCGCTCCGCTGCGAGGTAGCTGGTGATTATTGTCGGCCTGGGCGAAAGGTTCGAACAACCGCTGCTGATCTTCGGCGCTGATGCCGACGCCGGTGTCTTGAATCGTCAACTGAATGATCGAGTGCCCGGCGACGCCGGTGGGCAGTACGTCGAGGTTGACTCTGACCTGTCCGCACTCGGTGAATTTGATCGCGTTGCTGATCAGGTTGGACATGATCTGCTTGAAGCGCATCGGGTCCAGATTGACATCGACGTCCAGCCCGGGAGGATTGATGGTCAGTGGCAGGCGGAGGTTTTTCTGGCGGGCCAGACCATCGAAAATACGAACCACCGAGGCCACTGTTTCGACCAGATTGACCCGTTCCGGGCTCAGGCTCAGACGTCCGGATTCGATTCGGGCGATGTCGAGGATATCGCCGATCAACTCCAGCAGATCCTTGGCCGAGTGGTAAGCGGTTTCGATGGACGATCTGTCCGGGTGCTGCTGTGCCATGCGCTTGAGCGTCAGCTCAAGCATGCCGATCACCGCATTCATCGGAGTGCGGATTTCGTGGCTCATGGTCGCCAGAAAGGTACTTTTGGCACGGTTGGCGTCGTCAGCTCGCTCCTTGGCCAGTCGCAGTTCATCGAATAACTGGCGGCGCTCGCTGATGTCGATCCAGCCACCGATGATCCCCTGCACATCGCCGCTGGAGTCTCGGTAAGGCAGTATCCAGTGATAGATCGTCAGGCGCTGGTTACCGATCTGCATTGGACGGTCAAGCACCAGCGGTGTCCCTTCGGTCATGACCTGCTGGTAGTCCGCCTCATATGCCCGGGCTTCGAATTCGTTGCTCAGAGTGCCCTGCATGACGCTTTTGCCAATGACGTCTTCGCGTTTGGCGTTGAAGGCTTCGAGGTAGCTGTCGTTACAGCTTTGCAGCAATCCCCGGCGGTCACGCACGTAGATGGGATGAGGCGTGCCGTTGACCAGCGAGCGCATGAATTCGAACTGATCGTTCAAGGCCCTCTCGGCCTCTTTGCGCTGCATGATCTGGCGGCGCATGTAGGCGTTCCACAGCAGAGACAGCAGCAGTAGCAGGCATGCTCCGGCAATCAGCTGGTAAAACAGGCGTTGATAGTGATGCCAGTTACTTTGCGCAGCGGTCGAGAAACCTCGCCAACGACTGTTGATGACACCCAGTTCTTCGGGAGTGATGCTCAGCAATGCCTTGTCGAGGATTGATCCCAGTTCCGTATTGCCACGGGCAGTGGCTAGTGAGAACGCGGCCTGGCGAGTTCCCAGGGTGGTGGTGATCTGCAACGGGTGTTCGAAAATTCGCGATGAGATCAAGTAATTGGCGATCACCAGCGAGCTGACGGCACCATCTGCCTTGCCTTCGGCGAGTAAAGTTGCGGCATCGAAGGTGTCCGATGTTTCAATCAGCTGGATCTGTGGGAACTCGCGGCGCAGGTACGCAGCCAGAGGACTGCCTTGGGCAATCGCCAGGGATTTGTCTTTGAGTTGGGTCAGATGAGTAGGGCTGTCAGCGGCTTTGCGCGTCAGCAATACATAGGAGTTTTCCAGATACGGTCGACTGAACTGCAGGTTTTGTTCACGCTCGGGGGTAGGCAGCAGTGCGGCAATCAGGTCGGCTTGCTGATGATTGATCTGTTCAATCATTTGCCCGTCACTGCGGCTACGTTTGAGTTCGAAGCGCAAGCCGGTACGCAGGCGCAGGATTTCGAGCAAATCTGCGGTGATGCCACGGAAGTTGCCGTCACTGTCGAAAAAAGTCAGCGGTGCGAAGGCCTCATTGACGACCACCCGAATCACCGGGTGCTGTTTCAGCCATTCTTCTTCTGATCTGGTCAGTTGTAATTTCTGGTCAGTCAGCAAGATGTCGCTGCCGGCGCTCCAGCGTTTGGCGATGCTGTCGCGTTCATTGCCTGGAATGCTGTCGAGCACGATATTGATGATGCCGAGCAATTGCGGATTGTCGGCGTTGACGGCAAAACTGAAGCCGTGGGCTTCCTGTTTGCCGAAGTTGGCCATGCGAATATTGTTCAGATAGCCTTTGTTGATCATGTAGTGGGTGGAAATGGTATCGCCGAGAAATACATCGGCCTGATCGAAAGCCACTGCGTTGATCGCATTCTGATAAGACGGATAAGAAGTCAGAATGGCCTTCGGATACAGGGCTTTTACTTCGTCCTGCGGCAGATAGTGATAGACCATGCTCAGGCGCAATCCCGCCAGGCCCTCGGTGAGCGACCGGGTCTCGTCCTCGCGGGTGACCAATACCGGCTGGTCGATGGCATAAGGGGTCGAAAGCACGATGTCGGCGTTGCCCGCCTCGAAACCATTCGCCGTACCGAGCATATCGACGTCGCCAGCTGACAGTGCCTGCAATGCCGCATCCCGCGAAGCAAAGCGCTTGATCCGGATCGGCAAACCCGTGGCCTGCCCGAGAATGCCCGCATAGTCGGCGGTGAAGCCTTCGTACTCGCGGCCGCTGGCGGTCATGTCGAACGGTGGGTAGTCCGGAGCGGATGTACCCAATACCAGTTCGGTACGGCTTTGCAGCCATTGCCGCTGCGCGGTTTGCAGGGATGCAGGCGTCGATTCGTAGGTCGCACGACTGCGAAGAACATAATCCTGCGGGTCGACGAAGGTGGCAGATACCTGAGTGTTCAGGCACAGGCCTGCGCTCAGTCCAACGAGATAGACCTTTAAGCGGCTGGGCATCCTGGCTCTCACACTAGCGCGTTACGTTTGGCCATCTCGATAAGTTCTACCAGGGACTTGGCTTTGAGTTTTTGCATCAGACGCTTCTTGTAAGTGCTTACGGTCTTGTTACTCAGAAACATGCCTTTGGCAATTTCCTTGTTAGTGCGACCTTGGGCAAATAACTGCAAGACCATAAGTTCGCGGTCATTAACGGATTTGAACAGTTCCAGTTCGGCAAAACGCACATCATCACTGCGTACCGGATTCAACGCCTGGCTGGGAAAGTAGTTGTAACCGGAAAGAACAGCCTTGATAGCGCTGACCAGTTCGCTCAGATCTTCTTCCTTGCAGACATAACCCGATGCGCCAGACTGCATACAACGAATGCCGAACAGTGTCGGACATTGCGCGGTCAATACCAGGGTTTTTAGGGGCGTGCTCATGGCGTTGAAGCGGGCAAGTACTTCCAGACCATCCAGCTTGGGGATGCTGATGTCGAGGATGATCAGGTCGGGCATGCATTCGCGAACCATTTGCATGGCATCGACCCCGTTATCGGTTTCGCCGACGACTTTGTAACCTTCATGCTCCAACAGCATTCGAACGGCAAGTCGGATGACGGGGTGATCATCGACAATAAAAACGGAGTTCATAATCAAATCCCATACGTGCGCGAATAAAGCGCGCACCTTAGCTCAGATGTATGAGCGCTCGCATGGACTGACATGGCTCTAGCGGCAATATAGGATAATTCCTACAAACTAAAAGGAAAGCTACTACGGCTCAACTAGGTGTGACGTAAGGAAGTTTGTGCTTGTTTATTTGTCAGGATGTTTTAAACACTTTGTCGGATGTTGATTAGGTCGGTGTTTTATTGGGGTTTTTTTGATGTTTAAACGGGGTTTGGTGTCGGTATGAAATATTGGCTGCGCTGATGGGAGTTGTTTCCGGTCGCTGACAATCTCTCAACCGGCCAGTGGCCCTGACCGGTTGAGGTGAATGGTCATCAGTGGCTGGAGCGTCCGGTCATTTCCAGCGCCATCTCGCTGGCGTAACTGTCGGTCATACCGGCGATAAAATCGATCATGCGCAAAAACGAACTGTGCAGCGGGCCATGCGGGTCCGGTGCGTTGTTGCCCAGCAGATCGAGGATGCGCCGACTTTTGAACGACGGCGTGCGGCCGTCATGTTGTTCCAGTGCAGCGCCGCAAAACGAGTTAAGCAGGATTTCCAGCGTCGTGTAGGCGCCGATTTCATGCAGGGTCTTGCGCTTGTCCTGGAAGATTTTCTTGCGGGCCATGTCCTTGGCATTCAGCACGCAACGCTTGGCCGGGCCGTGCATGTGCTCGACCAGATCGCCATGCAGCGTGCCGGCAAGCAGTGCATCCTGTTGCTCGACAAATGCGCGGGCGGCGGCGTTGGTCAGGTGCTCGATGGCTTTGCCGCGCAGGATCGCCAGTTTGCGTCGACGCGAATCCAGTGGCCCGAGCTGACGATAGGTTTCCGGCAGATCATCGCCGACCAGGTTGAGCAGCAGCGATTCGACTTCGGCGTATTCCAGCAGCTCCATTTCGAGACCGTCTTCCAGATCGATCAGCGCGTAGCAGATGTCATCGGCAGCCTCCATCAGGTACACCAATGGATGGCGTGCCCAGCGCTGGTCCTCCAGTTGCGGCAGGCCGAGCTTGTGCGCGATCTGCTCAAGCAGCGGCAGTTCGCTCTGGTAGCAACCGAACTTGTGTTTCTTATAGCCGAGAGAGTCAGCGTGGCGTGCGGTCCACGGGTATTTCAGATAAGTGCCGAGGGTCGCGTAGGTCAGTCGTGTACCACCGTCGAACTGGTGGTATTCCAGTTGCGTCAGCACACGAAAACCCTGGGCATTGCCTTCGAAATTGAGGAAGTCACCGCGTTCGACTTCACTCATCCCGTCGAGCCAGCCACGTCCGGCGGCCTGTTGAAACCAGTGACGGATCGCGTCCTCGCCAGAATGTCCAAACGGCGGATTGCCGATGTCATGTGCGAGGCAGGCCGATTGCACGACCATGCCCAGGTCAGCGGGATCGCACCATTCGGGCAGCGCACCGCGCAGGGTTTCGCCCACGCGCATGCCGAGAGAGCGGCCGACGCAACTGACTTCCAGCGAGTGGGTCAGGCGCGTATGAATGTGATCGTTGCTTGTCACCGGATGCACCTGGGTCTTGCGGCCCAGGCGGCGGAAGGCACCGGAGAAAATGATACGGTCGTGATCTTTATGGAACGGACTGCGGCCGAGCTCTTGCGGGCTGTGCAGCGGTTTTCCAAGACGTTCGCGGTTGAGCAGGGTTTGCCAATCCAAGGCTGATTCTCTCCGTCGGGTGACTGGTGCCTTAGCTTCCCGGTTCGGAACCTGACCTGCAAGCAGAACTACAGACCCGCCGCATCAATATCGATCAACAGCAGGCGTTCGCCGTTATCGAAAAACTGTCCTGCGGTCAGACAATACTGGTTGGTTGTGGCGTCGCGGTAGGTGTTCGACAGCGTCAGGCGTCGCTCTTCCCAGCCTTCGGCCAGCAGGTGATAGAAGTATGGGCGCCATGACCAGTTATGCCCCAGATAACGGTTATCCGCGAACCAGCCGTGCTGGCGCCATTCAAGATTCGGTGTGAGTTGCGTGCCGTGGCGGTCGCATTGATAAAACCGCAACAGCCAGGGAAAGGCTTCCAGTTGCGGCAATGCACTGAGCGGCGCATGCGCCTGAGCCCAGGCTTGCAAGATCGACATCAGTTCTGCGAGTTGTTGGCGCATCTGCATCAACCGCCCGCGCTCGGCGAGTTTTTGCTTCACGTAGCGTTGGCGCAGTTCGGCGAAGCGCGGCACAAAAGCATCGGTGGCATAGAACGCTTCCTGCGCCCGGGCGAACAGAAATCCCTGAACGTAGCGCGAACCGCATTCAAGGGCGAAATTCAGTTGCGCTTCGGTCTCGACCCCTTCGGCGATGATCCAGCAACCGGTCTTCTCGGCCATTTGCGCCAGTGCCTTGACCACGTCACTGCTTGGGCCGCCGAGTGCGGCAGCCTGGAACAGGCGCATGTCCAGTTTGAGGATGTCCGGTTGCAACGCCAGCACCCGGTCGAGTTGCGAGTAACCGGCGCCGAAGTCATCGATGGCGATCCGTGCACCGGCCTCGCGGTAACGCTTGACCACTTCGGTCAGCCGTTGACTGTTGCCGCCCAGCTCGGTGATCTCGAACACGATGCGTTGCGGATCGACTCCATGTCGCGCCATTTGTTTAAGGCTGGGCAGGGCCTGATCCGGGCGCAACCGGCTGATCCAGCGTGGCGACATGTTCAGGCTGAGAAACCAGTCGGCGGGCGCCTCATGAAAACGGCTCAAGGCATGGTCGCGGATTTGCCGATCCAGACGACGCAGAGCGATGGCCGGGGTGCGCGGGTCAGCGAACAGCGGCCCGACCGAGGTCAGTTGACCATCGACCTGACGTAAGCGGCCGAGTGCTTCTATTCCGGCAATACGCCCGGTGGCGGTATCGATGAAAGGCTGAAAGCAGGCGAGCGGTTGCCCGTCGATCACGGGGCCTCCTTAGTATTCTTGTTCGGGTTGAACCCCGACCGGCCGGATAGGCGTGCGGGATTGAACCTCCGGATCAAGAGGTTCATCCCGCCGATATTGCAAGAATGCAGCCAGAAGCATGAGCTCAGCGCTTGGCGGAACTCTGCATGACCAGTCTGATCAGCGGCCCGAGGCTGGTGCCGAGGCGGATCAACCGGGTCAGGCCACCGACGCCGCCGCTTTTCGTACCTTTGCCGGTGAGGAATCCCAACAAGGTGACAGCGGCCACGCCCCACAACGGCGCGTGTTTGATGCCGAAACCCCCTTGCAGGTTTTGCGTCATGCCGCGTACGCGCTGCAAGGGTTGCAGTACTTGCCCGACTTCATGGCGGATTTCCTGACGATGCATTTCCATGCGCAGGCGGATCAGGGCCTTGCGCATTTCCTGACGTGAGCTGTTGTGCGGAAGTTCAGGCAGGCTCATGGCAGCAGGCGCTCCCGGTCGTTGGCCAGCTCTTCGAGCGTGCCGTGGAAGGGTGAGGATTCATCGAAGACCGCCGCTTTCAGGCGCAGTCCACAGAAGATCGCGGCCAAGGTGTAGAACACGCACAGGCCAATGATTGCGGCCAGGCGATAGGTGTCCCAGAACACGATCATCACAAGGGTCGACAAGCCGACCAGCAACAGCAGCGCAAACACCAGCGCCAGACCTGCGAACAGCAGCAGGCTGACGGTGCGTGCTTTTTGCTCTTGCAGTTCGATGCCGAACAATTCGACGTGACTGTGCAGCAAGCCAAGAACAGCGGCGCCAAGACGCCGCGTGGAAGAAGCTGTGCCCGACGCCGGGCCGGATTCGCCGATCGACATAATTAGCGCCGAGTAGCCAGCAGGCCGATCAGAAAGCCGACGCCGGCAGCAATGCCGACCGACTGCCAAGGGTTGGCCGATACGTAATCTTCAGTGGCGGTCACTGCTGCCTGGCCGCGATCACGCAGGGTGTCTTCGGTCAGTTTCAGGGTTTCGCGGGCGCGCAGCAGGCTGTCGTGGATCTGTTCGCGCAGCTCATCTGCCTGATCGCCGGCCAGGGTGGCGGTGTGCTCGAGCAACCGTTCGGTGTCGGCGACCAGAGTCTGGAAGTCGTTCATCAGGATTTCTTGAGCAGTCTTTGCCTTGATGCTGGCCATGGGTGGATCTCCGTAAGTGACGTCTGAAGCGTTCGAGTATGAGCCTTGCGTGAAGGTTCATTACAAATGACTGGTACAACTTTTGCTGTGTCGTGGTGCGTCGCTCGGTGCTCGTGCGCCGTCGTCGGGCGTCAAGCCGGGGAAACCTTAACTCAAATAATCAGGGTTCGTGTCAGGACATCGATCTCGTGCGCCAAAGCGGGTCACCGAAGCTTCAATTGGGTGACTGCGCGGTCGCAACTTGGTGCATGAAATGTTCGAGCGAACCGCTTTGGTGCTTTTTTCAGCCTTCAGGTCTGCCACTCCATGGAAAATCTGCAAAGCGCTGTGGACACGTTGGTCCATAGCTCCAATACGTTGTTCATTCTGATCGGTGCGGTGATGGTACTGGCGATGCACGCCGGTTTCGCCTTTCTCGAAGTCGGTACGGTTCGCCAGAAAAATCAGGTCAATGCGCTGTCGAAAATTCTCAGCGATTTCGCGGTTTCGACGCTGGCCTATTTCTTTATAGGCTATTGGATCTCTTACGGCGTGACCTTCATGCAACCGGCTGCAGTGTTGAGTGCCGATCATGGTTACGGGCTGGTGAAGTTTTTCTTCCTGCTGACCTTCGCGGCGGCGATCCCGGCGATCATCTCTGGCGGCATCGCTGAACGCGCACGCTTCGTTCCGCAACTGTGCGCCACGGCGCTGATCGTGGCGTTCATCTACCCGTTCTTCGAAGGCATGATCTGGAATGGCAACTATGGCCTGCAAGCCTGGCTGGCGGCGCAGTTCGGCGCGAGTTTCCATGATTTCGCCGGCTCGGTGGTGGTGCACGCCATGGGTGGCTGGCTGGCGCTCGCGGCAGTGTTGCTGCTGGGCCCGCGCAACGGGCGTTATCGGGACGGGCGGCTGGTGGCGTTTGCGCCGTCGAGCATTCCGTTTCTGGCGCTGGGTTCGTGGATTCTGATTGTCGGCTGGTTCGGCTTCAACGTGATGAGTGCGCAAACCCTGCAAGGCGTCAGCGGTCTGGTTGCGGTCAATTCGCTGATGGCGATGGTCGGCGGCACGATGGCGGCGCTGATCGTCGGGCGCAACGACCCGGGCTTTCTGCATAACGGCCCATTGGCCGGACTGGTGGCGATCTGTGCCGGCTCGGATCTGATGCATCCGGTCGGTGCATTGGTGACCGGGGTGATTGCCGGCGCGCTGTTTGTCTGGTGCTTCACTGCGGCGCAGGTCAAATGGCGCATCGACGATGTATTGGGTGTCTGGCCGCTGCACGGTCTGTGTGGCGTGTGGGGAGGAATCGCTTGCGGGATTTTCGGCCAGACCGCGCTCGGCGGTCTGGGTGGCGTCAGTTTGATCAGCCAATTGATTGGCACGGCACTGGGCGTGGTCGTGGCTTTGGTCGGTGGTTTTGTTGTGTATGGCGCGATCAAGGCGCTGCATGGTCTGCGCCTGAGTCAGGAACAGGAGTATTACGGCGCAGACCTTTCGGTGCACAAGATCGGCGCTGTGAGTCAGGACTGAAGCGTTCAGGATCAGGTCTCCTTATCTTCTGCACCGGGGTAGAAACCGCGCAGCAGACGATAACGATCAATGCGCACCTGATCGACTTGTTCCTGAACCTGATGCGCAGGCAGGCCAAGCATGATCAAGGCGTGCGAGGCCAGCATCAGGCTCGACTCCAATAGCTCCGGCACCACCTCGGTGGCGCCGGCGGCTTTCAGTTCGGCCCATTGGCTGTCGTCGCGGGTGCGCACCAGAATCGGCACCTGTGGATTCAGTCGTCGGGCTTCCTTGACGATGCGCAGGGCAACATCACTCTGATCCACGGCAATCACCAGCAGCCTTGCGCGCAGCAAGCCAACAGCGGTCAGCAGATCAGCTCGTGAGGAGTCACCGTAATGCACGTCACTTTCGCCGGACGCGGCTTCTTGCACCCGAACCGGGTCGGTATCGAGGGCGATGTAAGGTTGCTTCGCGCTGCGCATGAAGCGGCCGATGGACTGGCCAACACGTCCGTATCCGCAGATCACTACGTGTTTATTCAACCCGGCGTTGAGTGCGCTGATCTCTTCGATCTGCGCTTCCTGATTGGGCTTGCGGTGCAGGGCGGCGGCGATGCGTGGCGCCGCGCGCAGCAGCATTGGCGTCAGCACCATTGAACAGAAAGTAGCAGCGAGCAGCAGTGCGCCCAACTCGCCCGGTAGCAGGCTGTTTTGTTGCATCTGCGCCATCAGCGCAAAGCAGAACTCGCCGCCCTGAGCCAGCGCCAGACCACTGCGCCAGGCGGTTTCGCTGTCATTGCCGCGCCATTTCACCAGCAACGCCACTACGCAACCCTTGATCAGCATCAAGCCGAGGGTCAGGCCAAGGATCAACAGGCTGTGGCTGATGAAAAGTTGCAGATCAATCAGCATGCCGATGCTGACGAAAAACACACCGAGCAATATGTCGCGGAACGGTCGAATATCGGCCTCGATCTGATGCCGATAATGGCTTTCGCCGAGCAGCATGCCAGCCAGGAAGGCGCCGAGGGCAGGGGACAGGCCAAGCAAGTGGGTCAGCCATGCAGTGAGCAAAACGATCACCAGCGCCAACAACACAAATAACTCTGCCGAGCGCGAAGCGGCGACTTCCTGAAACAGCCGTGGCAACAACCAGCGGCTGGCCAGCAGCAGACCCAAAAACAGCACTACGGTTTTGCCAAGGGTCAGGGGCAGTGCCCAGTACCACGCCTGATCGCTACTGCCGGCAAATACCGGGACCAGTGTCAGCAGCAGTACCGCAATCACATCCTGAAACAGCAGAACCCCGACGGCGTTCTGGCCATGACTGCTGAAAACTTCACCAAGACTACCCAGTTCCTTGGTGACAATCGCCGTAGACGACAGTGACAGGCCAGCACCGAGCAACAATGCCGATGCGACAGGCATGCCCATCAACATCAGCACCAGCCCCAACAGCGCCGCGCTGATCAGTACCTGCTGGCTGCCGAGTCGAAACACAACCTGGCGCAGGGCAATCATTTTCGACAGGGAAAACTCGAGCCCCAGAGAGAACAGCAGGAACACCACGCCTAACTCAGCGACGTCGGGCAAATGTTCACTTTCGTTGACCCAATTGAAAGCGGTTGGTCCAACCATCAAGCCCACACACAGGTAACCCAGCACCGGCGGCAAGCGCAGGCGACGAAACAACGCAATCACCACGAGGGACGAGGCGAGGATGATCAACAGGTTTGCAAACACACGACACTCCGATGTCAGGCTCTGGCCTCTCAAGCGTAGAGGCAAAAAGAGCGGGAGCATCGCGTAATTGAAAAATGGCTGGACTGATTTGCGTCAGGGTTTTGCGCATCGACCCGCGTGATGCACTTAGACCTTTGAGCAGCAGTGTCTCGACGGGTTTTCCTGTCGGGCCTAGAATGGTTGCTCAAATTTACAGGCGAGCGATCATGCCTCCTGAATGTCAGTTGTTCGGCACCCTGGGCTGCCATTTATGTGAATTGGCCGAGGCCGATTTGATGCCGCTTGTCGAGCACGGTTTGATGGTGGAACTGGTAGATATCGCGGACAGCGAATCGCTGTTCGAGGCTTATGGGCTGCGTATCCCGGTGCTGTGCCGAATTGATACCGGCGCGGAGCTGGACTGGCCTTTCGATGCTGAACAAGTCGTGGCGTTCCTGCGCTGATTGTTTTTCTTTTCTGTAGTTTTTCCTCCGCTGGTCGCAACTGCACAGCCTTCCCTTGGCACTTTCAGGTTGATTCGGTTACTGTATGCCCATACAGTAATTGGGTCGACCTGCTGCGACGTGAGCTTTTTCAGGCGCAGGGCAGGTGAGCCGGATGTCAGAGGGATGAACCGTGGTCAATGTCGAACAGTTGAAAAACAGCGTGAACCGGATGTCGGTTGACGTGGTGCGCGAGGCCGTCCTCGAATTGCGCCTTGACGGCCTGGTCACGGAAGGCAAGACGCCATTCAACAAAGTGCATTTCAACACCTGCTTTGCCGAGATCGAGGCGCTGTTTCAGCGTGCCGGGTATCACAGGCAACTGGATGTGGTCGGGTATCAAGGCTTGCTGTACGCCCTGTATGACCCGGGCCGCTGGGAGGCTGTCGATGTGTTGCGCTGGTTGAAGGAGTTCACCGAAGCGGCAGCGCTGAAGTCGATTCCGGCCTGAATCGGCCAGCGGATTCTGCGCTAGGTTCGTCTCGCTCAGTGTTGGATAATGCCGGCCTGCATTGAGGGTTCGAATTTTCGTATGTCCACATCAACATTTTCTGCTGCGCAGAATCAGGCCAGTACGTTGTACCTTCCACCGGGAGCCTGGCCGACGGTACTCGATTGTCTGTGTGAGCATTTCAAAGCCATCGGCCGCGAGCAATGGCTGGACCGAATCGCCCGCGGGCGGGTGCTGGATGCGGATGGTCAGCCGATTGCGCTGGATCTGCCCTACAAGGAAGGCCTGCGCATTCACTACTTCCGTGAAGTGCCGGACGAAAAACCGATCCCGGTGGTCGAGTCGATACTCTATGCCGACGAACACCTGGTGGTGGCGGACAAACCCCACTTTCTGCCGGTCACTCCCGCTGGCGAGTACGTGGAGCAGACGCTGCTGCGCAGACTGATCCGTCGTCTGGATAATCCGCATCTGGTGCCTCTGCATCGGATTGATCGGCATACGGCGGGGCTGGTGATCTTTTCTGCCAATCCACAGACTCGCTCGGCCTATCAGTCGCTGTTTCCGACACGCAAGATCGACAAGCGTTACGAGGCCATTGCCCACGCGTTGCCCGAGCTGGAATTCCCGTTGGTTCACAAAAGTCGTCTGGTCGATGGCGAGCCGTTTTTCCGTATGCAGGAAGGGCCGGGTGTCGCCAATACCGAAACGGCAGTGGAGGTCCGGGAAAAGAACGGTGATCTGTGGCGCTATGGGCTGTTCCCGGTGACCGGCAAGAAGCATCAGTTGCGCGTACACATGACGGCGTTGGGCGCGAGCATCTGCAATGACCCGTTCTACCCGCACGTACTGAAAGACGTTGAAGATGACTACGCCAACCCGCTGAAGCTGCTGGCGCAAGGGTTGCGCTTTATCGACCCGGTTACCGGTGAAGAGCGCGAGTTTGAAAGCCGAATCACCCTGCAGTGGTGATGTCGGTGGCTGAGGGCACTTTCCATCGCCCATGAAAAAGCCCGCATGATGCGGGCTTTTCTGTATCTGGTGCGGGCGTAGAGCTTACAGCTCTTTAACGGTCCGAACCTGATCCTTGTTGATGCGGGTTTCTTTACCGTCCAATTGCTTGAACTCGTAGAAGCCCGAATCTTCATCATATTTTGGCGTGTCGACGGCCTGGATTTCGCGACCGTCATTCATGGTGATCACTGTTGGCGAGGAGCAACCAGCGAGGGTAGCCAGGCCCAGTGCGAGCATGAGAGTGGCGAGGGTCCGTTGAGTCATGGGTGTGTCTCCGAATGGGAATTCTTTTGGTTACTGAGCTTGAGACGTATACAAGGCGTGCAAGTTCCTTGAATGCTGTCAGTCTGACACAGTGTTATGCGAGCTTAACAGTTCCGGGGTGTTCAGATTGGCCAGCCGCGGGTCGTTGTCCGGGCATTGCAGGGCGGTTGCACCCAGATTACGCATGATCCTCCCGGGACTGCGTTCACCGGCACTCCAGGCCTGTTCGAATGCCGGCAAAAGAGCCACCGGTATGAGGCAGAGCAACGGTTCCCAGTGATCATCGTGACGCAACATTAAAGGTTTTTCACGATGCAGGGCGGCGGTTTCGCGCATGTCTTGCAGCAACAACGCATCGATTCGAGGGACATCGCAAGGCAGTACGAGTAGATGTCCATGACGGGCAGCCTTTAGCCCCGCAAGAATGCCAGCCAGCGGGCCGGGAAAGCCTTGCTCGTCATCCGTTACCAGATGATCGGCGAATGGCGCGTAGCGTTCACGATTACGATTGCACGAGATGATCAGATCGTCCGTCAGCGGGCGCACCTTGCGCTGCAAATGCGCGATCAATGGCTCGCCCTGCCACTCAATCAGCCCTTTGTCCTGGCCGCCCATGCGTTGGCCGCGTCCGCCCGCCAGGAGCAGAATGGAGCAGGGGGGCAATGGCGTATTTTTGGTCATGGCAGCTCTCCGGCAGGGCGACGAAAAAATCAGGCGCTGTGATATAACACCGGGCTGTTTCTCCTACAACTGGACGAGCCTAATGAAAGCCAAGGCCGATGTACCTTTCGCACCGCTGAACATCGCGGTGCTGACCGTTAGTGACACCCGAACACTGGAAACCGATACTTCAGGCCAGGTCTTCGTCGACCGTCTGACTGCCGCCGGCCACAATCTGGCCGAACGGGTATTGCTCAAAGATGACCTGTACAAGATCCGTGCGCAAGTTGCTCACTGGATTGCCGAAGATGTGGTGCAGGTTGTGCTGATCACTGGTGGCACTGGCTTCACCGGGCGTGACAGCACGCCGGAGGCTGTGGCTTGCCTGCTCGACAAACAGGTCGATGGCTTTGGTGAGTTGTTCCGGCAGATTTCGGTCGCCGATATCGGCACCTCCACCGTGCAGTCCCGTGCTCTGGCCGGTCTGGCCAACGGTACGCTGGTTTGCTGCCTGCCCGGCTCGACCAATGCAGTGCGCACCGGTTGGGACGGGATTCTGGCGGAGCAACTGGATTCGCGGCACCGTCCGTGCAACTTCGTGCCTCATCTGAAACAGGCTGCACCTTGTGAATCCCGTGGGTAAGCCGGGCAAGACCGGCAGCCTGATGCCGGTTGAAACTGCATTGGCGCGCCTGCTGGAAATGGCTGAGGCCTCGCGCATTGTCGAGCGTGAGTATTTGCCTCTGGCACAGGTGGAAGGTCGGGTACTGGCAGAAGATCTGATTTCGACACTTGATTTGCCGCCGTGGCCCAATAGCGCCATGGATGGTTATGCCTTGCGCCTCGCTGACTGGAAGGGCGAACCGCTGCCGGTCAGTCAGAAAATCTTTGCCGGGCAGTCGCCGGAGCCTCTGGCACCAGGCACTTGTGCGCGGATTTTTACCGGAGCGCCGGTGCCGCTTGGCGCCGATTGTGTCGAGATGCAGGAGAATGCCGAGGTCCAGATCGATGAGCGCGTGCGCTTTATCGAGCCGATGAGCGTCGGGCAGAACATCCGGCCGCAAGGTCAGGAAACCACTGTCGGCGAATTGATTCTGGCGGCAGGTACGCGGCTTGGTCCGATCGAACAAGGACTGGCAGCGTCTCTGGGTTGTGCTGGCCTCAACGTCATTCGCAAGGTGCGAGTGGCGGTATTGTCCACTGGCGACGAATTGGTGGAGCCCGGTCAAACTCTTGGTCCGGGGCAGATCTACAACAGCAATCGGGTTCTGCTCTGCAGTTGGTTGAGACGTCTGGGATGTGAAGTGATTGATGCCGGCATTCTTCCGGATGACCTGGCGGCCACTCGCCAGCGACTGGGCGAATTGCAGGATGTTGACCTGATTCTTTCCACTGGCGGCGTGTCAGTTGGCGAGGCGGATTTTCTCGGTATTGCATTGAGAGAAGAAGGTGAGTTGAGTCTGTGGAAGCTTGCCATCAAACCGGGCAAGCCATTGACCTTCGGACACTTCCGCAACGTACCGGTGATCGGCTTGCCCGGCAATCCGGCATCGACACTGGTGACGTTTGCACTGTTGACCCGCCCCTATCTGTTGCGTCGCCAGGGCGTGCAGTCTGTAGAACCGTTGAAGTTTCCGGTACCTGCCGGCTTCGACTGGCCTCAGGCGGGAAATCGTCGGGAGTATCTGCGTGGTCGTCTTGAGTTGGGACAGGCAACGATTTACCGCAATCAGAGCTCCGGAGTCCTGCGCAGTGCTGCCTGGGCCGATGGGCTGGTCGAAGTGCTGGAGGGCCGCACGTTGCTCAAAGGGGAAGAAGTGTTTTTCATCCCTTTGAGTGACCTTCTGGGCTGACAGTTTTTTGCATTTGTATGGAGATGGCTGGGCGCAGCCTTCTCCTGCATGCATTCAATGGCCCAAAAGCGTGACCAGCTGATCGAACCGACTGTTGGCCACCCAACCGAGCAGTCCCATGGCTACCGCTGTTGCACCGGCGGCATAGGCAAGTCGATGCTTGATGGTTTTGACGTCGCTTCTGACTTCATCCATGTCCCTACGGATGTACTTGAGGTGGGTTTCCAACTCCGTGACACGAGCTTCCATTTCTACTTCTCCGGTATTTTTAGCGCTGCTTTTGAAATCGGGCTTGTGATAGGCGCGTTTTTCGGTGAGAGGAGAAAGCGGGTTTAACGGCGCACTGGCTTCATGGCTTTGCATGGGTGAACCGGCTCCCTGTTTTAATGCCACAAAAACCTTCGGCGTCATTCGTTGCGCAACTCTGCGCCTTTACAGTGAATCCACTCATTACATTCACATCCCTGTGTGTTGTCTGATTGAGATTGGTGCGGCCCGCACAAGGTGTACCAATGACCGAACAAGGTCAATTAAGCCAATTCATCACTGTTTGTAGGAAAAAACTCCACCTTGTAGGACGTGCAGTGTTCATCGCGAACTTATTCAGGCCCTTGTGACTCTTTTACAGGTGCATGCGGTTAACACGTCCCGCATCGATTTGACTCCAGGAGTGACCGTTATGAGTGAACGCAGGGCGCTGTTGATTCTGCATGGCAAGCAGGCACTCAACGAAGCGGTTCGCACCGCCGTCGAGGAAAAACGTAAACAGGGCTGGGATCTGGCGGTGCGTCTGACCTGGGAGGCGGGTGACGCTCAGAGGTTGGTTGAGGAGGCGCTGGCGGCTGGTTACAAGAAGATTATTGCCGGTGGCGGTGACGGGACGTTACGCGATATTGCTGAAGCGCTTGCGGAACATGCTGGCCAGGCCACTCTGGTGCTATTGCCCTTGGGGACCGCTAACGATTTTTCGCGCGCTGCGGGTATTCCGCTGGAACCGGCGGAGGCGTTAAAGCTGCTGGATGTGCCAGCGCAGGATATCGATCTGGGACAAGTGGGCGGCCAGATTTTCCTCAACATGGCCACCGGCGGATTTGGTAGTCAGGTCACGGCCAACACCTCAGAGGATCTGAAAAAAGTATTGGGTGGTGCAGCTTATCTATTTACCGGGTTGTCGCGGTTCGGCGAACTGCATGCGGCCTATGGTGAATTGCATGGGCCGGATTTTCACTGGAGTGGTGAGTTGCTCGCGCTGGGTATCGGCAATGGCCGCCAGGCCGGTGGCGGGCACGTCCTGTGCCCGCAGGCATTGGCTGATGACGGGTTACTGGATATCAGTATCCTGCCGGCGCCACAGGAACTGGTGGGGACCTTGAAAACCCTGCTCAGCGACGGGTTTGGCATTGACAACATGTTCGTCAGGGCTAGATTGCCGTGGGTCGAAATCAAGGTCGCTGAAGGTCTTTACATCAATCTGGATGGTGAGCCACTGGAAGGCGAAAGCATGCGGTTTGCGGCGTTGCCGGGGGCGCTGAAGGTGCACTTGCCGCCTGACTCGCCACTCCTGGGCAGTGCACAACGAGTCAGTCATCCAGGCTGATGATCTGCTCCCGCACAGCGAACAGCACCAGACCCGCCACATCGTAGATTTGCAGGCGTTTCATGATCTGCGAACGGTGGGTCTCGACAGTCTTGATGCTCAGCCCCAGGCCGTTGGCGATTTCCCGCGTGGACTTGCCACGTACGATCAGACGCAGGATTTCCAGCTGCCGTGCCGTCAGGTTGTGAGAGTCGGCGACTTCCGGCTGGTTTTTCTGGGTGCGGATCAATGCCTGGTTGATCACCGTGTGGGCAATCGCCGGGCTCAGATAGCGCTCGTTGTTACGCAGGGCTTCCAGTGCATGCTCAAGCTCGGTGGCGGTCGTGTCCTTGAGCAGATAGCCGTGCGCACCGGATTCCAGCGCCTGCATGATCAGCGCCGGATCGGTATGCATCGAGAGGATCAGCACTTTGCTTTGCGGGCGCACTCGCTTAAGTCGTTGCAAAGCCTCCAGGCCGCCGGTCTCTTTCATCGAGATGTCCAGCAGAACGATGTCGGGGCTCAGTTGCTCGACCATTTCGAGTAATTGCGAGCCATCATTGGCCTCGCCGATTACTGCATAACCCGGAATGTCGAGCACCAGAGCGCGCACGCCGGCCCTGATCAGCGAGTGGTCATCCACCAGAAGTAAGTTACAAGTCAACGCATAACCTTATTCGTACTGGCCCGTTCGAGCGCACGTGGCGCCCAAGGGAAAAGTGCTTCGATTTGAGTGCCTTTGCCCGGCTCGCTGATGACGCTCAGTGTGCCCCCCAATTGCTCGATCCGTTCGGCCATCCCGGCCATCCCGCGTTGTCCTTCACGACCTGGATTGGCCGCAGGCGCGAAGCCCTGGCCATCATCGCTGACCAGCAGGGTCAAGCCTTGCGGCAGGCGCTGTACGCGAATCAGCAAATTTTTCGCCTGTGCGTGACGCAGGATATTGGTGACCGCTTCCTGGGTGATGCGAAATGCCGCGACGGCCATTTCTTCCCGAATGCCATTGAGCCGCTGTTGGCAGTCAAGGCTCCAGTTCACTGACGTATTGCTCAGGGTCTTGAGCAAATGTGCGCGCAGGCTGGCTTCCAGGCCAAGGCTGGTCAGTTGTCGGGGATTGAGAATGGCCGATACATCACGAACCTTGTTCAGGGTTTCTTCCAGCGTGTCGCAGAGTGACGTGCATTGTTCCTGCAACTCTTCGGGCAGGCGTCTTTTCAGCCACTCGCTTTGCAGTTTTGCGGCGGTCAGCAACTGGCCTATATCATCGTGCAGTTCACGGCTGAGCCGGTGACGCTCGTTTTCCTGGACTTCGAGCAATCGGTCAGCCAACTCCTGGGGCTGGAACTTGATCGACTTTCGCGAAAGACGGTGCTGAGTCCACACGCATCCGGCTGCGGCGATGTTGATCAGCAAAAGGACAATTGGCAGTTGCGCGGACAAGCCATAGATCAGCAGGCTGCCCAATGCCGAGCCGATGCACAGCATCAGGGTGAACCGGCGTGCGTTCTCTCGGGAAGGTGGCCATGTGGCGATTGACTTGAGGCTGGCGTACATAGCGGATGGAGCCAATGGATGTTCGCTGCGGGCAGACCGGTCAGAGTGGCTGACGGGCCCCTGTCTGAAAATACTGTCGTTTATGTTGTGGATTTCAAGCGCGTGCAGTGAGGAATCTGTCGATCGTCAACTTTGTTGACGTATATCGTTGAAGTCACTGTGCCATTAATTGAAATCAACTAATGGGCGGCATAATACCACTTAAGATACCGTTGGTCGCGCTTGCTATATATGTCCAATGGGTCAGGAAACTGATCATGTTGGACGCAAGTTCCATAATGGAAAAAGTTGATTTGTTGTCTTTGAGTGATATCGGCAATGCCTTAAGTTGGTCTTTTCAGACACAGGCAAACCCTGACGCCGACAGCAAAGATTCTGCACGAGTCAGTACGATTATTTATTTGGCTTTGTCGCTGACAGGTATGAACTATTCATTTGCGACATTCGGTGTCTCTAACTAATAGCCCGGTCAGCTGGCAAATGACCGCTTCGGGTCAGGCCTGTCGCTCCGAATAGGACATCAGCGGCTGCGATTTGGCATTGATTGACGGCTGGAACTCGCACTGTCCGACCTGAAAGGCAAAGGCCTCGATCAGCGAGGTCTGCTCACTTTCATCCAGGCCCAACTGCCCCGTACTTTGATCGACCAACTCGAGTTGCCACGCCATCAAAGTGAAGCAGTCCTGCAATGCATCCAGCGCCTGTGTGTGCAGGTCGACATGATCCGGCGCATGGTTGAGCAGGCTGTGAATGTGCAGGGAAAATTCGGAAACCGCCGCCAGTGCCAGGGCTTCAGCCCTGCTCGCAAGCTTGAGCAGGGTGCTGAGCATGCAGTCGATGGCGTCTTTGTCGTTGCTGATCAGTTGCAGATGGCTGAGGCACTCTTCGGACTTGGCCAGAAGCGTTTCAGCTTCGACAAGAAACTCCGGGAAGCGCTGCGCCCACTCTTTACGATCGTTCGGCATGCTTATCTCCACAGCGTCATGTCTGATGACGGAATGCCGTGTGTGTCGACGATCGTGAATCGTCGCGAGATCGCGCCCCGGTGTGCAGGTACACAGGCTGGGGGTTTCGAGAGGATGTGTTTCCACTGAAGTGCGATCGCACACAATAGCCTGACTCCGTTCATGCAATGAGAATGGCGTCACATTAATGGCTATTGGATATTGCGAACATCAGGTTGGGCCTGATTGCCGGTAGGGGAATCCCCTATGCGCGGGAACCTAACGCCTGAACCGTGGTCGCGCTGCAGAGAATGTAGCAGATGAAAATAACGGCGCCAGTAAAGCATGATGCTAATGTGACATCAATGCCTTGATGTGGCATTTTGATGTCACTTAATGCAGGGATCAAGATACGCCACTCGTGGCCGATAACCCCTGATAGTGAATTCATCAGAACAAGCCCAGGAGTCATTGATGGCCGGCATTCTCGACACGGTAGACCAACGCACGCAACTGGTGGGTGAGAATCGCCTGGAAATTCTCATGTTTCGACTGGCCGGGCGCCAATTGTTCGCGATCAACGTCTTCAAGGTGCAAGAAGTTCTGCAACTGCCGAAGCTGACCCTGATGCCGCAGCGTCATCCGTTTGTCTGCGGTGTGGTCAACCTGCGTGGCCAGACTTTGCCGGTGATCGATCTGTCCCAGGCGATCGGTATGCGGCCGCTGGTACCGGGCCCTGGCAGCACCATCATCGTCACCGAATACAACCGTTCGGTGCAGGCGTTCCTCGTCGGTGGCGTGGATCGCATCGTCAACATGAACTGGGAAGCCATTCTGCCGCCGCCAACCAGCGCCGGTCGCCAGCATTATCTGACCGCGATCAGCAAGGTCGACGATCAGTTGGTGGAAATCATCGACGTTGAAAAAGTCCTGGCCGAGATCGTCCCGTACAACGCCAAAGTGTCGCGTGAAAAACTCGAAGACCCAGTGCTGGAGCGTGCCCGTGGCCGCGAAGTGCTGCTGGTCGATGACTCCAACGTGGCGCTTTCGCAATTGCGTGACACCCTCGGCCAGCTCGGCGTGAAAATGCACATTGCCAGCGATGGCCTGAAAGCCTTGAACATGCTCAAGGCCTGGGCCGATACCGGCGCGAACATGACCGACAAATTGCTGATGATCTTCACCGATGCGGAAATGCCGGAAATGGATGGCTATCGTCTGACTACCGAAATTCGTAACGACCCGCGTCTGCGCAGCCTGTACGTGGTGTTGCACACCTCGCTGTCTGGCAGTTTCAACGACTCGATGGTGAAGAAGGTCGGCTGCGACAACTTCCTCTCCAAGTTCCAGCCCGACAAACTGGTCGACGTGGTGCGCCAGCGCCTGATGCTTGACGAAGTGCCGGCCTGACGGCGTTGTCAAAGGCTGGCATGCGCCAGCCTTTGATTCGCTGAGCAAGCTCGTATAGGGTGGCGTTTTTCGCCCACCAAGGGAGCTGGCCATGCTGCGTCTGAGCGCGCTTTATCGTTACCCGTTGAAATCCGGCAAGGCCGAGATCCTGCACGCGATCGGCCTCGATAAGCTGGGGCTTGATGGAGATCGACGCTGGATGTTGGTTGACGAGGCCAGTGGGCGTTTCCTGACCCAGCGCGCCGAAGCGAAAATGAGCCAGCTGTCGGCGTTGTGGAATGCTGAAGGCGGCCTGACTCTCAGCGCCCCGGAACATGCCGCTATCGAGATTGCCTTGCCCGGCGACGGCGCCGACTTGCGTGGTGTGACCATCTGGCGCGACACCTTGCGCGTGCCGGACGCCGGTGATGAAGCGGCGCGTTGGGTCAGCGATTTCATTGGCAAGCCGACGCGGCTGGTTCAGGTGCCGCTGGATCGTGCGCGTATGACCCAGGCCGGCTATGGCAACGAAGACGATCAGGTCGCGTTCGCCGATGGTTTTCCGCTGCTGTTGATCGGTGAGGCTTCGCTGCAGGATCTTTCGCAGAAAGTCGGGCGGTCACTGGAGATGCTGCGTTTTCGTCCCAATCTGGTAATCGAAGGCAGCGACGCTTATGCCGAAGATACCTGGAAGCGTATCCGCATCGGCGACGTCGAGTTCCGCGTGGTCAAGTCCTGCTCGCGTTGCATCCTGACCACCATTGACCCGCAGACCGGTGAGCGCAGCGCTGATCGTGAGCCGCTGGCAACCTTGCAGAAATATCGTGCCGAGGCTGATGGCGCGATGTTTGGCCAGAACCTGGTCAACGACAGCAACGGTCAGCTTGAAGTCGGGATGTCGGTAGAGATTCTCGAGTAAACGCGTCCACCATCTTAAAGCCCAAATAAAAATGCCCGCGTCGAAAGACACGGGCATTTTTTTGCGCTGTGAAACCCGTGGGTTTAGCCGCGGTATTCGCACAGGTAAGCGGTGTCGACCGCGACTTTCAGCTGGAACTTGCTGTTGGCCGGGACGTTGAACTGGCTGCCGGCGGCGAAGGTTTCCCAGTTGCCGCTGTCCGGCAGTTTGACGGTCAGTGCGCCGGACACAACGTGCATGATTTCACGCTGGCTGGTGCCGAATTCGTATTCGCCCGGGGCCATGACGCCGATGGTCGCTGGACCTTCAGCGGTGCCAAAGGCGATCGACTTGACGGTGCCGTCGAAGTACTCGTTGACTTTAAACATGGGCGATTCCTCTCGAAAAGAGCAAAAAAGGACTAAAAATGGTCGGCCAGTATGCACAAGGCATCTGGCGCCGTCACGCCCCTAAAGCGGCAGCACCAGCGGTAATAACCGCGCGGTGTTGCGCGCGTCTTCCAGCGCTCGATGTTGTTGACCGCTGAACTGCATCCCCGCCAGTTGTAACGCGCCATTGAGCCCCAGTGGTCGCTCCAGGCGCCGGGCCTTGGCGAAGCGTTGTTTGAGGTTCATGTGCGGCACTCGGCTCAACGCACTGTCGAGTTGCAGGCGCTGCCATTCCTGAAGCAATTGCTTGCGGTCGTAATCGCCCCAACTGACCCAGCCTTCCAGGCGCGTCTGATGCTGGCCGAGCCAGCGTTCGAACGCCGGCCACACTTCGCTGAGCGGCTGGGCACTGTCGATATTGGCTTGGGTGATGTGCGTGAGTTCGCGACAGAAGGGCGTGAGCAAGGGTCGCCGCGTCGGTTTGACGAAGCGCTGAAAGTGATCCTGCTCGCGTCCGGTTCGATCCACCAGCGTGGCGCCGATCTCGATAATTTCCATTTCTGTAATCGGCCAGCCACCCTCGTCGGTGGTGGCTTCCAGATCAATGACCAGCCAGTGGGGCATCGCAGGGTTCCTGATTTCCGCGTCCTGATAGTTCAGAGCGTAGCCAAACCCTGCGTTTGCGCCTGGCGACTCACTCGATCTGCAACAGAACCTGACGATTTTTTACCTGATCGCCGACCTTGACCTGCACCCGCTGGAGTACGCCATCGATACCGGCCTTGAGCGGGTGCTCCATTTTCATTGCCTCCAGCACCATCAGCAGTTGGCCTTTAGTGACCGGACTGCCTTCGCTGACCAGCACATCGATGATCGCACCATCCATCGGTGCCTTCAGCGTGCCTGTGCTGACGCTGGTCTGACTGTCGATCACCGCGTGAGTTCGATCCTCAACTAGCAGGCTGCCGGGATGGGTGAACAGCCACAGTTGATCGACATTGCGGCGGTAGGCGTGGCGTTGGCGCAAGCCGTCGATTTCCAGTGTTACCGAGCGTTCGTCGTGGTCGATGAGTTTCAGATCGAGCGAGCGATCAAGCGTTTGTATTTTGAATGTTCCTTCTGGCTCGGCGAGCAGTTGCACCGTCCAGTCCTGTTCATCAAGGCCAAGACGATAATGCAGCGGCACGCTGGCGTTGTTGCGCCAGCCCTTCAGGGACGCGCGGTGTTTGCCTGCCGCAGACTGATAAAACAGCACCACGGCAATTGCCAGTTCCTCGGCGGTCGGCACGTATGTGTGCAGGCATGAATGATCGGAGAAATGCCGGGGAATGAATCCGGTGTCGAATTCGCCGCTGATGAATTGTGGATGTTGCAGCAACTCGGCCAGTAAGCGCTGATTGCTTTGTACGCCGAGCAGCACGCTGTCCTGTACTGCGCGCAGCAACTTGCGCCGAGCCTCTTCGCGGGTCGCGCCGTGGGCGATCAGTTTGCCGAGCATCGGGTCGTAGAACGGACTGATCGACTGACCTTCGCAAAGACCGTGGTCGATGCGTGTATTTGATGTCTGCGCAGGTTCCCAGCCTTCTATGCGGCCGGTTTGTGGCAGAAAGTCCTGCGCTGGATCTTCGGCATAGAGGCGGACTTCCATGGCATGCCCGTCAAGCTGCACTTGCTCCTGCGTCAGCGGTAACGGCTGGCCTTCGGCAATCTGCAACTGCCAGGCCACCAGATCCAGACCGGTGATCAACTCGGTCACCGGGTGTTCGACTTGCAGACGGGTGTTCATCTCCAGAAAGTAAAACCGGCCACTTTTGTCGAGCAGAAATTCCGCTGTGCCGGCGCCGACATAATTCACCGCACGGCCAGCCTTTAGCGCCGCTTCGCCCATGGCTTGGCGCAACTCGACGGTCATCACCGGGCAGGGTGCTTCTTCGATGACTTTCTGGTGACGCCGTTGAATCGAGCAATCTCGTTCGCCCAGATAGATCAGGTTTCCATGCTGATCGCCAAACACCTGCACCTCGACGTGGCGCGGGTCGATCAGGGCTTGTTCAAGGATCAGTTCGTCACTGCCAAATCCGTTCAGTGCTTCGGAGCGAGCCGTGCGCAACTGCGCCGGCAATTCCTCGGCGTTATGCACCAGACGCATGCCGCGCCCGCCACCACCGGCGCTGGCCTTGATCATCAGTGGATAGCCGATGCGTTCGGCTTCGCGCAGCAGGGTTGCATCGTCCTGTGCGGCGCCTTGATAACCGGCGATGCACGGGACGCCGGCGTCGAGCATGGCGATTTTGGACAGACGTTTGCTGCCCATCAGTTCGATGGCATCGGCGCTTGGGCCAATGAAGGTCAGGCCGGCCAGTTCACAAGCACGAGCGAATTCGGGGTTTTCCGAGAGAAAACCGTAGCCGGGATGGATCGCGTCGGCGCCGCTGCGGCGGGCAGCGTCGAGAATCGCCGGGATATTCAGGTAGGACTGCTGCACGGGAGGCGGGCCGATGTGCACGGCTTGATCGGCCATTTTTACGTGCAGGGCGTCGGCGTCGGCATCGCTGAACACCGCAACGGTGCGGTAGCCCAGCGCCTGGGCGGTGCGCTGGATACGGCAGGCGATTTCACCGCGGTTGGCGATCAGGATTTTGTGGATGACGGGCATTGTGGGCTTCCTGAAAATGGGCGGTGAAAGTGATGGCCTCTTCGCTGGCAAGCCAGCTCTCACAGGGATGTGTGTCGTTCACAAAACCTGTGGGAGCTGGCTTCCCAGCGATGCTTTTAGGAGGCCCATGCCGGCTTGCGTTTCTGTATGAAAGCCATGGTTCCCTCGACCCCTTCGGCGCCCGTTACTGCTTCGCTGAACCACTGCGCCGCTTCATCGAGCAATTCACTCGACGGCTGCCCGGCGCTGGCCAGCAGCAGTTTTTTAGTCGCGGCATTCGCTTCCGGCGCGCAACACAAAACATGGTCGAGCACTTCATCAAGCCGTTCGGCCAACGCCTGCGGATCGTGTTCGACAAAATGCACCAGGCCCATGCGCCGCGCCTGATTGCCATCGAAGCGCGCGGCGGTCAGCGCCAGACGCCGGGTTTCGGTCAGGCCGATGCGTTGCACCACAAACGGAGCGATCTGCGCCGGTAACAGGCCGAGGCTGGTTTCCGGCAGACCGAATTGCGCCTGATGATCGGCCATCGCGATATCACTGACACAGGCCAGACCAAAACCGCCGCCGAGCACCGCACCGTGCAGGACGGTGATCAGCACTTGCGGCGCGTGCTGAGCCTCTTCAAGCAAGGCGCCAAAAGCACGATTCAGATCGCGGTAAGCGTCGCCGCCCCGGGCGCGGGCGTTGGCCATGTCCTTGATATCGCCACCAGCGCAGAAATGCCCGCCGGCACCGCCAATCACCAGCGCTCGCACCGCGCGGTCATCGCGCACCGCCGCCAGCACTGCGCGCAGTTCGACGACCATTTGCAGGTTCATTGCATTGCGGCTTTCAGGACGATTGAGGGTGATGTGCAGCACGCCACCGTGCTGTTCCAGCAGCAAGGTCTGGCAATCCGGCAGGTCGCTCATTTCTTCTTCCCGGGCAGGGTGCCCATCAGTTTGCAGATGATCCCGAGCATGATTTCGTCGGCGCCGCCGCCAATCGACACCAACCGCACATCGCGATAAGCGCGGGCGACCGGGTTGTCCCACATGAAGCCCATACCGCCCCAGTATTGCAGGCAACTGTCGCTGACTTCGCGGCCAAGACGTCCGGCCTTGAGCTTGGCCATCGACGCCAGACGCGTGACGTCCTGCCCGCGTACGTACTGTTCGGTGGCCTGATAAACCAACGCCCGCAGGCATTCGATTTCGGTCTGCAATTCGGCAAGGCGGAAGTGAATGACCTGATTGTCGATCAGCGCGTTGCCGAAGGTTTTACGCTCCTTGCAGTATTCGATGGTGCTGTCGACGCAGTATTCCAGACCCTTGATCATGTTTGCCGCGCCGAACAGTCGTTCCTCCTGAAACTGCAGCATCTGCATCATGAAACCTGCGCCTTCGTGGCCGATGCGGTTGCGCTGCGGCACGCGCACATTGTCGAAGAATACCTGGGCGGTTTCCGAACTGCGCATGCCGAGCTTGTCCAGGTGTGAACTCAGGCTGATGCCCGGCGTGTTCATCGGCACCATGATCAGCGACTTGTTGATGTGTGGCTTATCGTCCGAGGTGTTGGCCAGCAGACAGATGAAGTCGGCGCTCGGTGAGTTGGTGATCCACATTTTGCTGCCGTTGATCACGTAGTCGTCGCCGTCCTTGCGCGCCGTGGTTTTCAGCCCGGCCACGTCGGAGCCGGCACCGACTTCCGAGACGCCGATGCAACCGACCTGTTCGCCGGTAATCGCCGGGCGCAGGAACTCTTCGCGCAGTTCATCGGAGCCGAAACGGGCGAGGGCCGGAGTGCACATGTCGGTCTGCACACCGATCGACATCGGAATACCGCCGCAGTGAATGGTGCCGAACTCTTCGGCGGCGACAATCGAATAGCTGTAGTCGAGGCCCATGCCACCGAACTTTTCCGGTTTGGAAATCCCCAGCAGACCGAGGTCGCCGGCCTTGCGGAATATTTCGTGGATCGGGAAACGTCCGGCCTTTTCCCATGCTTCGACGTGCGGGTTGATCTCGTGATCGACGAACTGGCGGACGGTGCGACGCAGTGCTTCGTGTTCCGGGGTGAAGATCATTTTTATTGTTCTCCGTAAGATCCGTGGCAGTCAGAACCGGCTGACGCCGAAGCTGTTGGGTTGCAGTTCGCGTATGTCGGCTTCGTGGCAGATATCCAGCAGATAACCGAGCAGGGTGCGGGTGTCGCGTGGATCGATCAGTCCGTCGTCCCACAGGTTAGCGCTGCCATAAAGGGCGGTGGACTGGCTGTCGAGTTTTTGTGCGGTGACCTGTTCCAGCATGTCGAGCATCTTCGGGTCCGGGACCAGGCCGTCTTTCAATTGCTTGGCTTCGGTGACGATACGCAACACCTTGCCGGCCTGCGCGCCGCCCATCACAGCGGTGCGACTGTTTGGCCAGGCGAAGATGAACCGTGGATCGAGGCCGCGCCCACACATCGCGTAGTTGCCTGCACCGTAGGAGCCGCCGACCACGATGGTCAGTTTCGGCACCCGCGCGTTGGCTACCGCTTGAATCAGTTTCGAGCCGTGTTTGATCACGCCTTGTTGTTCTGATTCGGTGCCGACCATGAAGCCGGTGGTGTTGTGGAAAAACAGCAGCGGCGCCTGGCTCTGGTCACAGAGCTGAATGAACTGCGCAGCTTTGCTCGCGCCGTTGGGGGTGATCGGTCCGTTGTTACCGATAAAACCACAGGCACGTCCCTGAATTTTCAGGTTGCCGCAAATGGTCTGCTGGTCGAACTCACCCTTGAATTCAAGGAACTCCGATTCATCAGCAATTCGCGCAATGATTTCCCGCACGTCGTAGGGTTTCTTCGGGTCATCGGGGATCAATCCGAGCAGCTCTTCGATGGGATACAACGGCTCCTTGTATTGCGGTTCCGGCAACCACGGCAGTTGCTCGTTCCACGGCAACATACGCAGGATCTCGCGAGCCAGTCGCACGCCGTCGGCATCATTTTCCGCAAGGTATTCAGCCGTCCCGGCGACCTGTGCATGCATCTCTGCACCGCCCAGTTCTTCATCGGTCGCTACTTCGCCGGTCGCCGCTTTCAGCAGTGGCGGGCCGGCGAGAAACAGTTTGGCCTTGCCGCGCACTACCACCACGTAATCCGACAGCCCCGGTTGGTAAGCGCCGCCGGCCGTGGCCGAACCGTGCACCACGGTAATCTGCGGCAGGCCCATGGCGGACATCCGCGCCTGATTGGCAAAGCTGCGTGCGCCCTCGACGAAAATGTCCGCCGCGTAATTGAGGTTGGCGCCGCCGCTTTCGGCGAGGGTGATCACCGGCAGTTTGTTCTCCTGAGCGATCTGTTGCAGGCGCAGGGATTTTTTCAGACCGCTGGGGGAGATCGTGCCGCCCTTGATCGCACTGTTATTCGCCACCACCATCGCGCGGATGCCGCAGACATAACCGATGCCGGCAATCAATCCGCCACCGGCAGCGCTGCCATCCTTGTCATCGTGCAGTTTGTAGCCGGCGAGGCTGGCCAGTTCGAGGAACGGCGCGCCGGGATCGAGCAGCAGGTTCAAGCGTTCGCGAGGCAGTAATTGCCCGCGCTTGTCGAATTTCGGTTTGGCCTCGGCGGCTTTGTTCAGCAGGTTCTGCTCGAGCTGTTGCACATGTTCGATGGCTGTGAGCATTGCAGCGCGATTGCGGCTGAATGCTTCGCTGTGTGGATCGAGTTGGGAGTGGATCACCGGCATGGCTTACTCCTTGTCCTTAGGGACTTGCGGACGAAGCACTTCCGGCAAATAGGCACGGTGAAAGCCATTGAACGACTCGCTGTTGGTCGCCTTGTGCAGTGGCCAGGCACGACTGCCGAGGCTGGCGGCGCCATCGATTTTCAGTGTGCTGCCGCTGATAAATGCGGCGGCCGGGCTGAGCAGAAAGACAATCGCCGCGCTGACCTCCGATTCAGTGCCGATGCGCTTGAGCGGTACGTGCTCGCGCAAGGTCGGAATCACCGCTTTGAATGCGCCTTCGTAAGTGTCCATGCCGCTGGACGCGATCCAGCCCGGCGCCACCGCGTTGACCCGCACTCCGGCGTAACCCCACTCGAATGCGGCGGTCTTGGTGAAGTTGTCCATGCCCGAACGTGCGGCGCCCGAGTGGCCCATGCCGGGCATGCCGCCCCAAATGTCGGCGAGCATGTTGACGATGTTGCCGCCATGTTTGCTCATGGACTGATTGAACACTTCCCGCGCCATCAGAAAACCGCCGACCAGATTGGTGCGCAACACGGTTTCGAAGCCTTTCTGATTGATCGAGGCCAGCGGTGACGGGTATTGGCCGCCGGCATTGTTGACCAGACCATGGATCGGCCCGTGTTCCGCGATCAGTTCGCTGACCAGTTGCCGGACCGAGTCTTCATCGCGAATATCGCAGGCCTTCCAGTGCGCACGACCACCGTCCTCGGTGATTTCTGCGGCGACCCGTTGCAGCTTTTCCGGCTTGCGCCCGACCAGCAATACATTGGCCCCTAGTGCCGCCAGTTCATGGGCGGTGCAACGACCGATGCCGCTGCCGCCTCCGGTGACGATGATGGTCTGGCCGCTGAACAGATCGGCTTTGAAAATCGATTCGAACGCCATGCACACAATCCTCTAGTCGAACTGCTCGGCGATGCTCTGCGGCACCGGGATCTGGATTTCCAGCAATTGCTGGGCAAACGCTTTGCCTTGCGGGTCGATACGCAAACTCGCCACGCCGCCACCACCGAGGGCATTTTCCAGAAGGAAATTCAGGCTGTGGCTGCCGGGCAGGTACCAGCGTTCGACCCGGCCATGAACCGGGTCGAGCACATGGCTCATCCAGTCGACGATCACTGCCGGGGTCAGGGCTTCGGCGATCCACGGCAGATACTCCGGGCGACGTGGCATGACGCCGATGTTGCTGTGGTTGCCTTTGTCACCGGAACGCGCCACCGCCAACTTGACCAATGCCACGCTAGCGTCGGCACGGCCCTGGGGCTTGGGCGGTTGATGCGGTGTAGGCAGCTCTTCGGTGTCGAGCGGCACTTGCGAAGGCAGGGCGCACGGGTGAGATTCACCGGCCATGTCGATTTGCAGCGTGCAGGCGTTTTTGTCGATCAGGAACGAGAACAGACGGATCAGTGGGTAGACCGTGGGGCGGCCGCCGACGATGCCGGTCAGCCCCGGTGCCATGCCGGTGGCGGCCTGGGCTATCTCGCGGGAAAACAGGATCAGCGCCTGTTTGTTCGGATGGCGCACCGCGAGTTTGATCACCACTTCGCGGCTGTCCTGGCGCTGGCCATGGGGGCCGTAGGTGGCTTCGCTGCCAAGCAGTTCGATTTGCGTTTCGCTGTAGGGTCCCCAGCCGCGTTGCTCGAGTATTTCCGAGGTCTTGGCGATGATCGCCTGACTGACACGGCGAGCCTTGTCCACCGCATCGATGCCGGCGATCAGGCAACTCGCGGTGCAGCGGAAACCGTCCGGATAAGTGGCGCTGACCTTGTATTTATCGCTGGGCGGCAGGCCTTTGGCGCCGTGCACATGCACCGCGTTTTTGCCCTGTTGCTGAAGTTTGACCTGAGTGAAATCGCAGATCACGTCCGGCAACAGATAAGCCTGCGGATCGCCGATTTCGTAGAGCATCTGTTCGCCGACGGTCAGCGGCGTGATTAGCCCACCGGAGCCTTCGGGCTTGCTGACGATGAACTGACCATCAGCGACGACTTCGACGATGGGGAAACCAATGTGTTCGTAATCCGGCACGTCGCGCCAATCGGTGAAGTTGCCACCGGTGCATTGCGCGCCACACTCGATGATGTGCCCGGCCAGCGCGGCCTGGGCGAGTTTGTCGTAGTCGTGCCACGACCAATCGAATTCATGCACCAGCGCCGCGCTGACCACTGCGCTGTCGACCACGCGCCCGGTAATCACAATGTCTGCGCCCAATCGCAGCGCTTCGACGATGCCGGGGGCGCCGAGGTAGGCGTTGGTCGAAACGCACATCGGCGGCAACGGCGCACCGCTGAACATCTCGCGGATGCCCAGTGTTCCGAGCTGTTTGAATTGTGGTTGCAGGTCATCACCCGACAGCACGGCGATTTTCAGCGTGACACCGGCCTTGTCGCAGGCGGCTTGCAGAGCGGCGGCGCAGGCGTGGGGATTGACCCCGCCGGCATTGCTGATGACGCGGATTTTCTGTTCGGCAAGTTGCGGGAGAAGTGGGGCGAGCACCTCGATAAAGTCGCTGGCGAACCCGGCCTGTGGGTCTTTCATGCGTGCGCCGGCCATGATCGACATGGTGATCTCGGCCAGATAATCGAACACCAGATAATCCAGCCGTCCCCCAGCTACAAGCTGCGCGGCGGCGGTCGACGTGTCACCCCAGAATGCACTGGCGCATCCGATGCGGACGGTGGTTGGCATTTTTATCTCCGGCTCGGAAACCTGCGATAGAAGTGGATCGAGGCTACCAAGCAAGCGCTTGGTTTGTAAACAGCAAAAATTATCTTCCAGCCAAGCGCTTGCTTGGTCGCTGTCGGCGGCTTAAATTGCGCGCAACCCTGCGATTTTTCAGGGGGCAACAGACTGATCGACTGTAGGAGAGAACGGGTGGACGAGCAAAAAGCCCTGAGGGTCATGCGCGAACTGGTCGACAACGGCGAGTTGACCGACCCGGACAGTGCCCGTGGCAAATTGCTGCAAGTGGCGGCTCATCTGTTCCGCAACAAAGGCTATGAACGCACCACAGTGCGCGATCTGGCCGGGGCGGTGGGGATTCAGTCCGGCAGCATTTTTCATCACTTCAAAAGCAAGGATGAAATCCTCCGTGCGGTGATGGAGGAAACCATCCGTTACAACACCGCATTGATGCGTGCGGCACTGGCTGACTCCAGCAATGTGCGCGAGCGGGTGCTGGCGCTGATTCGCTGTGAGTTGCAATCGATCATGGGCGGCAGCGGCGAGGCGATGGCGGTGCTGGTCTATGAATGGCGTTCCCTGTCCGAGGAAGGTCAGGCCAAAGTCCTCGCGCTGCGCGATGTCTACGAAGATATCTGGTTGCAGGTGTTGGGCGAGGCCAAGGATGCCGGGTTCATTCGCGGCGACGTATTTGTTACCCGACGTTTTCTCACAGGCGCGTTGTCCTGGACCACCACCTGGTTCCGTGCCGGTGGCAGCCTGAGCCTCGATCAACTGGCTGACGAGGCGTTGATTCTGGTACTTGAAGAGCGCTGAGACGCTTTCTATCGGATTGGGAAACTGGCTAACTGGGCGAAACCGCCTAGCTTGAATGCATTGATCGGTATTTTTCGGGGAGTGGGGTGTTTTGAAGTCTTCGCCAATTGGGACGGCCGCGAGTCTGGTACTCGTAGCGCTGGCGGCATTTTTGGTTTTGCCCGTGCAGGCGGCGCAATTGGTTCGAGTGGGCGCGGCGCATTTTCCGCCCTATACCATCCGTCCGGAAAACGGCGCAGATACGGGTTTGTTGCCGCAATTGGTCGAAGCGCTCAATGCGCTGCAGAGCGACTATCAGTTCGTCCTCGTTCCGACTTCGATTCCCCGTCGTTTCGGTGATTTCAAGCAGGGCCGGATCGACATGGCGATCTTCGAGAACCCCGATTGGGGGTGGAAAGACATCCCTCATACCGATGTCGATATGGGCCTCGAGGATGCGGAAATTTTCGTCGCGCAACACAAGGACGGTCGTCAGCAGAACTATTTCGCTGATCTCGCCGGCAAGCGTCTGGCATTGTTCAGCGGCTATCACTACGAGTTCGCCAACTTCAATGCCGACCCCAAGTTCCTCGACCAGAACTTCAATGCGACGTTGACCTATTCCCACGACAGCAACCTGCTGATGGTATTGCGGGGGAGGGCCGACATTGCGCTGGTGACGCGCTCCTATCTGTTCGATTACCTGCAACGTAACGAAAAGGTACGCGATGAGTTACTGGTCTCGCAGCGTATCGATCAGGTCTATCACCATTACGCCATTCTTCGACCGACCGCGCCGATTACAGGTGAGGCTTTCAGCAAATTGCTGCAAGGTTTGCGCGACAACGGTCAGTTGTTGAAAATCTTCGAACCCTACAAGATTGCCATCGTGCCGGTTCCTCATACATGACCTGCGAATTTTGACTTCCAGCCTAAATTTCCTGCCCCGGCTCACGTCACATCGTTGAACTGTCGACGATTATCGTGAGCCCGACCCATGTCCAATCTGAATGATCTGACTGCCCTGGCCTTGCCTTCGGGCAGCCAACTGGTAGCCGATGCAACTGAAAGCCGTCTGTGCCTGAGCCTGGACGGGCAACCGCTGATTCGCCTGCGCCTTGACCGTGAAGCCAAGGGGCCGATCCAGCTCGATGAGCGTTATGCGCTGCCACTCGGCCAGGCACTCTGGGCTGCCTGCTATTGGCTGTTTACCCGTGACCCTGAGAGCCAGCAACTGATCTGGCAACTCGATCAGCCTCCCACTGAAGCTTTGCTCAGTGGTTTGTTGGTGAGCACCGAAGTGGCTGGCGAATATCGCTGCGAGCGCACGCTGTTCTGGCAATTGCCGCAACCGTGGCTTGGCACCTCGCTGACTGGCAGCTATCCGCAGCAAATGATCATCAGCGATGGCAAACGCCATCCACTGCGTCCGGTGAAACCACGCGGCGAAGTCTACCGGCGTTTCGATGCGCGCCTAGGTGCATGGATTTCCCTGCGCACGGTCGAGATCGAGGAAGACCTGCCGCGCTTCAATCGCTGGCAGAACAGTCCGCGAGTTGCCAGTTTCTGGCAGGAAGAGGGCAGCATCGAGAAGCATCGCGAATACCTGAGCAAACTCGACGCCGATCCGCACACGCTGACCTTGATCGGTTGCTTCGACGATCAGCCGTTTGCCTATTTCGAGGCTTACTGGGCCAAGGAAGATCGCATCGCACCGTTTTACGATGCCGACAATTACGACCGTGGCATTCACATGCTGGTGGGTGAGGAAAGTCATCGCGGCCCGCACAAGGTTGCGAGCTGGCTGTCGGCGTTGGTGCATTACCTGTTTCTGGACGATCCGCGCACTCAGCGTGTGGTTGCCGAGCCGCGTGCCGACAACGCGAAGATGATCGGTCACATGCAGAACCAGTGCTTCCACTGCGAAAAAGAGTTCGATTTCCCGCACAAGCGTGCAGCGCTGATGATGTTGGGGCGTGAGCGGTTTTTTGATCGGTGCAAGTTGGCTTGAAGTGGCAGGGCTTTGAGATCTATTGCGGTCTCAAGCCCGCCATCGCCAGCAGGCTAGCTCCCACAGGGGTTGTGAACCACACCAATCCATTGTGGGAGCTAGCTGCCACAGGGGTTATGAACCACACCAATCCATTGTGGGAGCTGGCTGCCACAGGGGTTATGAACCACACCAATCCATTGTGGGAGCTGGCTGCCACAGGGGTTATGAACCACACCAATCCATTGTGGGAGCTAGCCTGCTAGCGATTCGCGGCGCTGAAGTTTTGCGGCTTACCGACGGCCCGCAGCCACCACATCACGACGGCTGCCCGACACCTTGCGGCAGTGCACAAGCGCATCACGGATCATGAAGTTGACCAGGGTCGGCGAGACGCCAAGTTCCTTGGCGATGTCCTTCTGCGGCACGCCGTGCAAACGGTACATCTCAAAGGCGTAGCGAGTGCGGCTCGGCAGCTCGGTCAACGCATCGGCGATGTGTTCGAGGGTGGAGAAGTTGATGTGCGAGGTTTCCGGCGAAGCACCCTGAATAACCACGTTCAATCCTTCCTCTTCAGGGCCGGAGTATTTCTGCTCCAGCGCCTGTTTACGGTAGTGATCGATCGCCAGGTTACGCACGATCTGGAACAGATAACTCAATTGAGCCTTGATCGACGACGTGATCGGAGGCGCCGACTGCAGTCGGAAGAACGCATCCTGCACCACATCTTCGGCGCGTGAGCGGCAGCCGGTAATACGCGCTGCAATCTTGACCAGAATCAGTCGATTCTCGACGAAGGCCTGAAGTAGCGGTGAATCGCACCTGCTTGTGGATACTTGTTCCGTCATGGAAATCACCTTGCTGCCAATAGGTTAGTGGGACGCCTGGGGACGGGGCCGTCCTACACATCGAGCGACAAATTATGTTGAATGATAATGATTGTCAATTGAGAAAGAGAATTAATGATCCACAACAGTGCGTAATGAGAACTGCGACACGCCGCCGCAGCCCAGCCCCATTGGCGATACAGCCTGCCGACTAATTATTTCAAGACGTCATCCGTTCTCATTGGTGAATGGTTTCGGGGGCATGACCCCCGGCCAGACGTATTCCCAAGCCTTGCGCGGTCGGCACAGACCGCGCCCTGCATGCCCTCGACGGGCGTGACGCAGCAACCCGATTCCACTAGCAAGCCGAATTCAGGCAGGAAACCTCATGACCGACGCGTTCGAACTCCCCAGCACCCTGGTCCAAGCCCTCCAGCGCCGCGCGGCCCTGACGCCGGATCGGCTGGCCCTGCGTTTTCTCGCGGAAACCGAGGAACAGGCTGTGGTG
This sequence comes from Pseudomonas sp. NPDC087346, assembly GCF_044744235.1. Lineage (NCBI taxonomy): Bacteria > Pseudomonadati > Pseudomonadota > Gammaproteobacteria > Pseudomonadales > Pseudomonadaceae > Pseudomonas > Pseudomonas sp. NPDC087346. Next base: position 48,124 of record NZ_JBIUXX010000014.1, on the reverse strand, counting down.
CTCAGTTATCGCGAACTGGATCAGCGCGCACGGACCATCGCTGCTGCGTTGCAAGCCGAGGCCGGGTTCGGCGACCGCGCTGTTCTGTTGTTCCCCAGTGGTCCGGATTACGTCGCGGCGTTCTTCGGCTGCCTGTATGCGGGCGTGATCGCGGTGCCAGCCTATCCGCCGGAGTCGGCCCGTCGTCATCACCAGGAACGCTTGCTGTCGATCATTGCTGACGCCGAGCCGAAACTGCTGCTGACCAGCAACGACCTGCGCGATGCCTTGCAGCAGATCGAGGGCGCGCCGCCGTTGCTGTGTGTCGATACGCTCGACAGCGCGCTGGCCGAGCGCTGGGTTGAACCGACGCTGCCGCAAGATCACATCGCCTTCCTGCAATACACCTCGGGCTCCACCGCGCTGCCGAAAGGCGTGCAGGTCAGCCACGGCAATCTGGTGGCCAACGAACTGTTGATTCGCCACGGTTTCGGCATTGATGTAAACCCGGACGACGTGATCGTCAGCTGGCTGCCGCTGTACCACGACATGGGGTTGATCGGCGGTTTACTGCAGCCGATCTTCAGTGGTGTGCCGTGCATTCTGATGTCGCCGGCGTACTTCCTCGGTCGGCCATTGCGCTGGCTCGAAGCGATCAGCCAATACGGCGGCACCATCAGCGGCGGCCCGGACTTCGCCTACCGCTTGTGCAGTGAGCGAGTCAGTGAATCGGCGCTGGAGCGACTCGACCTGAGCCGCTGGCGCGTGGCCTATTCCGGCTCCGAACCGATTCGCCTCGACAGCCTCGAACGCTTCGCCGAGAAGTTCGCCGCCAGCGGCTTCAGCGACAGCAGTTTCATGGCTTCCTACGGTCTGGCCGAAGCGACCTTGTTCGTCGCCGGCACCCCGCGTGGCACCGGTATTCCGGCAATGCGCGTGAACGACCAGGTGCTGATGCAAAACCGCGCCGAGCCGGGCGAGGGCAGCCCGATCATGAGTTGCGGTATCAGCCAACCGGATCACGCGGTGCTGATCGTCGAACCAAACACACTGCAAGAACTCGCCGACAATTCGGTCGGCGAAGTCTGGGCCGCCGGGCCGAGCATCGCCCTCGGCTATTGGCGCAACCCCGAGGCCAGTGCCAAGACCTTCGTCCAGCACGCAGGTCGCACCTGGCTGCGCACCGGTGATTTGGGCTTTATGCGCAACGGTGAACTGTTCATCACCGGACGCCTGAAAGACATGCTGATCGTCCGTGGTCACAACCTCTATCCGCAGGACATCGAGCAAACCGTCGAGCGCGAAGTCGAGGTGGTGCGCAAGGGCCGCGTCGCGGCTTTCGCGGTCAATCACAATGGCGAAGAAGGCATCGGCATCGCCGCGGAAATTAGCCGCAGCGTGCAGAAAATCCTCCCGCCAGAGGCGCTGATCAAAGCGATCCGCCAAGCCGTGGCCGAGGCCTGTCAGCAAGCGCCGAGCGTGGTGGTATTGCTCAACCCCGGCGCGCTGCCGAAGACTTCCAGCGGCAAACTGCAACGTTCGGCCTGCCGTAATCGTCTGGCGGATGGCAGCCTCGACAGCTACGCGCTGTTCCCGTCGATGGACGCGGCAACTGCCGATTCAGCAATGGAAGTGACTGAGCTTGAAGCACTGATCGGCAAGATCTGGGCCGAGCAACTCAACGTCAAAACCGTCGCTGCCGATGACCATTTCTTCCTGCTCGGCGGCAACTCCATCGCCGCCACTCAAGTAATCGCCCGGGTGCGTGAAGAGCTGGGTCTGGAGCTGAACCTGCGTCTGTTGTTCGAAGCGCCAACCCTGTGCGCATTCGCGGCAGCGGTGGCGCAACAGCAACAGGACGGCGGCAGCGCCCAAGGCGAAATCACTGCGCTGTCGCGTAATGAACCGATGCCGCAATCGCTGGCACAAAACCGATTGTGGATCACCTGGCAACTCGATCCGCAAAGCAGCGCCTACAACATTCCCGGTGCTTTGCGCTTGCGCGGTGAGCTGGATGAAGATGCGTTGCGCGCAAGCTTCCAACAACTGATCGAGCGCCACGAATCCCTGCGCACGCGCTTCTTCGAACGCGACGGCGTAGCGCTGCAACAAGTCGATGCAGCGGGCGAATTCAACCTGCAACTGATCGACATCAGCGACCTGCCGGCTGCCGAGCGTGAGGCACGCGCGCAACAAATCCGTGAAGATGAGGCCCGCACTCAGTTCGATCTGGAAAAGGGCCCGCTGCTGTGGGTGACGCTGGTGCGCCTCGACGATGAAGATCACCAGTTGCTGGTGACGATGCACCACATCATTGCCGATGGCTGGTCGCTGAACGTGTTGATCGACGAGTTCTCGCGGCTGTATGCCGCCGCGTCCCAAGGTCAGCGAGCAGAACTCGCTGTGTTGCCGACGCAGTACGCCGATTACGGCAGTTGGCAGCGTCAGTGGTTGGCGCAAGGCGAGGGCGAGCGCCAGTTGGCCTATTGGAAAACCCAGTTGGGTGATGAACATCCGACGCTGGAACTGGCCACCGATCACCCACGCTCCGCCAAACAAACCCACAGCGCTGCGCGCCACACAGTGCGTTTGGGAGTGAGCCTCAGCGATGCGATCCGCCAGACTGCGCAGGCCCATGAAGCCACTTCGTTCATGCTGTTGCTCTCGGCATTGCAGAGCCTGTTGCACCGCTACAGCGGTCAGCGTGATATCCGCATCGGCGTGCCCAATGCCAACCGTCCGCGCCTGGAAACCCAAGGCCTGATCGGCTTCTTCATCAACACCCAAGTGCTGCGTGCGCAGATTGATTCGCGCCAGCCTTTCAGCGAACTTCTGGCGCAGACTCGCCAAGTCGCATTCGGTGCTCAGGCGAATCAGGATCTGCCGTTCGAACAACTGCTCGAAGCGTTTCCGCAGGCTCGCGAACAAGGTCTGTTCCAGGTCATGTTCAACCACCAGCAACGTGACTTGAGCGCGCTCAAACGCCTGCCGGGTCTGCTCGCCGAAGAGCTGCCGTGGCACAGCCGCGAAGCCAAGTTCGACCTGCAATTGCACAGTGAAGAAGATCGTAACGGCCGTCTGACCTTGTCCTTCGACTACGCCAGCGAACTGTTCGATGCTGCGACCATCGAGCGTCTGGCCGAGCATTTCACCAACCTGCTGCGCGAAGTCTGCGAACGCCCGCAACAAGCCATCGGCGATCTGCAACTGCTCACCGTCAGCGAGCACGATCAGCAGCAGGACTGGAGCATCGCGCCGTGCGCCCCGGCGCAACAATGGCTGCCGGAACTGCTCAGCGAACAGGCACGCCTGACCCCGGAACGCACCGCGCTGATGTGGGAGAGCGGTAGCCTCGATTTCGCCGAACTGCATGCGCAAGCCAACCGCCTCGCGCATTACCTGCGCGACAAAGGTGTCGGCCCGGACGTGTGCGTGGCCATTGCCGCCGAGCGTTCTCCGCAACTGTTGATCGGCTTGCTGGCAATCATCAAGGCTGGTGGCGCTTACGTGCCGCTGGACCCGGATTACCCGGCTGATCGCCTGGCCTACATGCTCAGCGACAGCGGCGTCGAATTGCTACTGACCCAGACCGCTTTGCTTGAGCGTTTGCCGGCCAGCGAAGGCGTCAGCGTTATCGCCATGGACGCCCTGCATCTGGAGAACTGGCCAAGCCAGGCGCCGGGTCTGCATCTGCACGGCGACAACCTCGCCTATGTGATTTACACCTCCGGTTCCACCGGTCAGCCAAAAGGCGTCGGCAACACCCACGCAGCGCTGGCCGAACGTCTGCAATGGATGCAGAACAACTATCGCCTGAACGACAGCGATGTACTGATGCAGAAAGCGCCGATCAGTTTCGATGTGTCGGTGTGGGAGTGCTTCTGGCCGCTGATGACAGGGGCACGCTTGCTGATTGCTGCCCCCGGCGAACACCGTGATCCGCATCGCATTGCGCAACTGGTTCAAGAGTACGGTGTGACCACTCTGCACTTCGTACCGCCGCTGCTTTCGTTGTTCATCGACGAACCGCTAAGCGCTGAATGCACCAGCCTGCGCCGGGTATTCTCCGGTGGCGAAGCCTTGCCTGCCGAACTTCGCAACCGTGTATTGGCACAACTGCCAGCGGTGCAATTGCACAACCGTTACGGCCCGACCGAAACCGCAATCAACGTCACCCATTGGCATTGCACCGCCGCCGATGGAGAGCGCTCGCCGATTGGCCGGCCGTTGGGCAACGTGGTGTGCCGCGTGCTCGACGCTGATCTCAATCCAGTTCCGGCGGGCGTGCCGGGCGAACTGTGCATCAGCGGTATTGGTCTGGCCCGGGGTTACCTCGGCCGGCCGTCGCTGACTGCCGAGCGTTTTGTGATTGATCCACTGGGTGAAAGCGGTGCGCGTCTGTATCGCACTGGCGATCGCGCACGCTGGACCGCCGACGGCGTGATCGAATACCTCGGTCGTCTCGATCAGCAAGTAAAACTACGCGGCTTCCGCGTTGAACCGGAAGAAATCGAAGCCCGTCTGCTGGCGCAGGACGGCGTCGCCCAAGCCGTGGTGCTGGTGCGCGAAACCGCCGCTGGCGCACAACTGATCGGCTACTTCACCGCCCTCGATGCCAGCGAGGATCAGGATGCACAAAGCGCTCGCCTGAAAACCGCGCTGGCCGCCGAACTGCCGGAATACATGGTCCCGGCGCAACTGATGCGCCTCGATGCCATGCCGCTGAGCCCGAGCGGCAAACTCGACCGCCGCGCCTTGCCCGAACCACTGTGGCAGGTGCGCGAACACGTCGAACCGGTCACCGAGCTGGAGCAGCAAATCGCCGCGATCTGGCGCGAAGTGCTCGGCCTGACGCAAGTCGGTCTGCGCGACGACTTCTTCGCCCTTGGCGGGCACTCGCTGCTGGCCACGCAAATCATTTCCCGCACTCGTCAGGCCTGCGACGTAGAGTTGCCGCTACGCGCGTTATTCGAGCACAGCGAACTGGGCGATTTCGCCGAGCAGATCCGTCTGATCAAGGTCAGCGGTCGCACTAACAAACAGCCACCGATCGACAAGGTTGACCGCAGCCAACCGGTGCCGTTGTCCTATTCCCAGCAACGGATGTGGTTCCTCTGGCAGATGGAGCCCGACAGCCCGGCGTACAACGTCGGCGGCATGGCGCGCCTGCGTGGCGCGTTGCATGTCGAGCATTTCGAAGCGGCGTTGCAAGCGCTGATCCTGCGCCACGAAACCCTGCGTACCACGTTCCCGAGCGTCGACGGCGTGGCCCGTCAGCAAGTGCACACGGAAACCGGCGTGCGCATGGGTTGGAAGGACTTGTCGAAACTCGGTGCTGATCTGCGTGAGCAAAAGGTCCAGCAACTGGCCGATGAAGAAGCACATCAGCCGTTCGATCTGGAAACCGGTCCGCTGCTGCGCGCCTGTCTGGTCAAGACTGCCGAGCACGAGCACTACTTCGTCCTGACCCTGCACCACATCGTCACCGAAGGTTGGGCGATGGATATTTTCGCCCGCGAACTCAGCGCACTGTACGAAGCATTCGTCGATGACCGCGAATCGCCGCTGGAAGCGCTGCCGGTGCAATACCTCGATTACAGCGTCTGGCAGCGCAACTGGCTGGAGTCCGGCGAGCGTCAGCGTCAGCTCGATTACTGGACTGCGCAACTCGGTCGCGAACATCCGTTGCTGGAACTGCCGGGCGACCGTCCGCGTCCTCCGGTGCAAAGCCATCAGGGCGAACTGTTCCGCTTCGATCTGAGCGACGACCTCGCGGCCCGCGTTCGTGCGTTCAATGCGCAAAACGGTCTGACCTTGTTCATGACCATGACCGCCGCGTTGTCCGTGCTGCTTTACCGCTACAGCGGGCAGACCGATCTGCGCATCGGCGCGCCGGTGGCCAATCGTATCCGCCCGGAAAGCGAAGGGCTGATCGGCGCGTTCCTCAACACCCAAGTGCTGCGTTGCCAGCTCGACGGGATGATGTCGGTCGGCGAATTGTTCGAGCAGGTGCGTCACACCGTGATCGAAGGTCAGTCGCATCAGGACTTGCCGTTCGATCATCTGGTTGAAGCCTTGCAGCCGCCACGCAGCGCCGCCTACAACCCGCTGTTTCAGGTGATGTGCAACGTGCAGCGCTGGGAATTCCAGCAGAGCCGCATGCTCGCCGGCATGACTGTCGAGTATCTGGCCAACGATGCGCGGGCGACCAAGTTCGACCTCAATCTGGAAGTCACCGACCTCGACCATCGCCTCGGTTGCTGCCTGACGTACAGCACCGATCTGTTCGACGAGCCGACCATTGCGCGCATGGCTGGGCACTGGCGTAATTTGCTTGAAGCGCTGATCGCCGATCCGCAACAGCGCCTCAGCGAATTGCCGCTGCTGGATGCGCCGGAGCAACAACAACTGCTCGCCAGCCTCGGTGAGGAACCGGGCGAACATCGCCTCGATCAGTGCATCCATCACCTGTTCGCCGAGCAGGCGCTGCTGCGCAAAGACGCGCCAGCGCTGACCTTCGCCGGGCAGACGCTGAGCTATGCCGAACTCGATGCCCGCGCCAATCGTCTGGCCTGGGTGCTGCGCGAGCGTGGGGTCGGGCCGCAAGTGCGGGTCGGTCTGGCGCTGGAGCGTTCGCTGGAAATGGTCATCGGCCTGTTGGCGATCCTCAAGGCTGGCGGCGCCTATGTGCCGCTGGACCCGGAATACCCGCTCGATCGTCTGCATTACATGATTGAAGACAGCCGCATCGGCCTGCTGCTCAGTGACCTTGCGATGTTCGAAGCCCTTGGCGATTTGCCTTCGAGCGTGGCGCGCTGGTGCCTGGAAGAGGACAGCGCTGCGCTGGCCAGTTACCCGGCGACCGAGCTGCCATTTATCAGTCTGCCGCAGCATCAGGCGTATCTGATTTACACCTCGGGTTCGACCGGCAAACCGAAAGGCGTGGTGGTCTCCCACGGCGAAATCGCCATGCATTGTCAGGCAGTGATCAAGCGTTTCGGCATGCGCCCGGACGACTGCGAACTGCACTTCTACTCGATCAACTTCGACGCCGCCACCGAGCGTCTGCTGGTGCCATTGCTCAGCGGTGCACAGGTTGTTTTGCGCGCGCAAGGTCAGTGGGATGCAGAAGAAATTTGCGGGCTGATCCGCACTCATCGGATCAATGTGCTGGGCTTCACCCCGAGTTATGGAAGCCAGTTGGCGCAATTCCTCGCGACGCAAAACGACACTCTGCCGGTGCGGATGATCATCACCGGTGGCGAAGCACTGACCGGTGAACACCTGACGCGGATTCGTGCAGCGTTCAAACCGAGCCTGTTCTTCAACGCCTACGGCCCGACCGAAACGGTGGTCATGCCGCTCGCCAGTCTGGCGCCGGAAGTGCTGGAAGAAGGCGCCGGCAGTGTGCCGATCGGCAGCGTGATCGGTGCCCGTGTTGCGTACATTCTCGACGCTGATCTGGCGCTGGTCCCGCAAGGCGCGACCGGTGAGTTGTTCGTCGGCGGCGCCGGTCTGGCGCAGGCCTATCACGACCGCTCCGGCATCACCGCCGAACGTTTCGTCGCAGACCCATTCGCTGCCGATGGTGGACGCATGTACCGCACCGGCGACCTGGTGCGGCAACGCGCCGACGGTCTGGTGGAGTACCTCGGGCGGATCGACCATCAGGTGAAAATCCGTGGTTTCCGTATCGAACTCGGCGAGATTGAAACGCGCTTGCTCGATCACCACTCGATCCGCGAAGCGGTGGTGCTGGCCCTCGATGCGCCAAGCGGCAAGCAACTGGTCGGCTATCTGGTGAGCGACGTTGCCGAACAAGCCGAGGCTGAACAGGCTTCACTGCGCGAAGCGCTTAAAGCACACCTGAAGACGCAACTGCCGGACTACATGGTGCCGACGCACCTGATCCTGCTGGCGAGCATGCCGCTGACTGCCAACGGCAAACTCGACCGCCGCGCTTTGCCGGCGCCGGACCCGGAGCTCAACCGTCAGCACTACGTGGCGCCGAGCAACGAACTGGAGCTGACGCTGGCGCAGATCTGGTGCGAAGTGCTCAACGTCGAACAGGTCGGTCTCAACGACAACTTCTTCGAACTCGGTGGCGACTCGATTCTGTCGATTCAAGTGGTCAGCCGTGCGCGCCAGCAGGGCATCCATTTCAGCCCGCGTGACCTGTTCCAGCATCAAACCGTGCAGACGCTTGCCGCCGTGGCCAGCCGCACTGAATCGGTCACAGCCGAACAAGGTCTGGTGGCAGGCGATTCGCGTCTGACGCCGATTCAGCACTGGTTCTTCGACACTGAAATTCCTCAGCGTCAGCACTGGAACCAGGCGTTGCTGCTGGAGCCGACCGTCGCGCTCGAACCGCATCGTCTGGAGCAAGCGTTGCTCGCGGTGATTGAACAGCACGACGCCTTGCGCCTGCGTTTCACTGAGGTCAACGGGCAGTGGCAAGCGGTGCACCAACCGGTGTCTGAGGTTGCCGTGCTGTGGCAAGTTCAGGTGTCGTCGATGGACAAGTGCGCGGCATTGTTCGCCGATGCCCAGCGCAGTCTTGATCTGCAAGACGGGCCGTTGGTGCGTGCGTTGCTGGTCGATGGCCCGCAGGCTCAGCAACGGCTGTTTATCGCGATTCATCACTTGGTGGTGGATGGCGTGTCGTGGCGCGTGCTGCTCGACGATCTGCAAACTGTGTACCGCCAACTCGACGCTGAACAAGCGGTGAAACTGCCGGCGAAAACCAGTGCCTTCAAGGACTGGGCTGCACGTTTGCAGGCGTATGCCGGCAGCGAATCCCTGCGTGAAGAACTGAACTGGTGGCAGACCCAACTGGCCGGGCCGAATGCTGACCTGCCGTGCGAAAACCCGCAGGGTGGACAGCAGAATCGTCACGCGCAAACCGTCAGCGTGCGCCTCGATGCCGAGCGCACCCGGCAACTGCTGCAACAGGCGCCGAGCGCTTATCGCACGCAGGTCAATGATTTGCTGCTGACGGCGTTGGCCCGTGTGCTGTGCCGCTGGAGCGGTCAGCCATCGGCGCTGATTCAACTTGAAGGTCACGGTCGCGAAACCCTGTTCGACGAGATCGATCTGACCCGCACCGTGGGCTGGTTCACCAGCGCCTATCCATTACGGCTGACTCCGCACAACATCGAAGAAGCCGCCGGGCAGGGCGCTTCAATCAAGGCAATCAAGGAGCAACTGCGCGCCGTGCCACACAAAGGTCTGGGGTATGGCGTGCTGCGTTATCTGGCGGATGACCTTAGCCAGCGAAGCATGGCAGCACTGCCGAGCGCGCCGATCACCTTCAACTACCTCGGCCAGTTCGACCAGAGTTTCGGCAGCGATGCGCTGTTCCGGCCGTTGGACGAACCGGTCGGTGTCGCTCACGATCCGCAGGCACCGTTGCCGAACGAATTGAGTGTCGACAGTCAGGTCTATGGCGGTGAACTGCTGCTGCGCTGGACCTTCAGCGCCGAGCGTTACGACGCGCAAACCATCAACGAACTGGCCGACGCCTACCTCGGCGAACTGCAAAGTCTGATCGAGCATTGCCTGCAAGACCAGGCCGGTGGCCTGACGCCGTCGGACTTCCCGTTGGCCAAATTGACCCAGTCGCAACTCGACGCCTTGCCGGTGCCAGCAGCGCACATTGAAGACGTCTACCCGCTGACGCCGATGCAGGAAGGCATGTTGCTGCACACCTTGCTCGAACCGGGCACCGGCCTTTACTACATGCAGGATCGCTACCGCATCAACAGCGAACTCGATCCCGAGCGTTTCGCTCAGGCCTGGCAAGCGGTGGTGGCGCGTCACGAAGCGTTGCGGGCATCGTTCTGCTGGAACGTCGGCGAAGACATGCTGCAAGTGATTCACACGCCGGGTCGCACGCCCATCGAGTTCCTCGACTGGAGCGCCATCGCCGAGGCCGAGCAAGAGCCGAAGCTGCAAGCACTGCTGAAAAGCGAGCGCGAGGCTGGGTTCGATCTGCTCAATCAGGCACCGTTCCACCTGCGTCTGATCAAGGTTGGCGCGGCGCGTTACTGGTTCATGATGAGCAACCACCACATCCTTATCGATGCCTGGTGCCGCTCGCTGCTGATGAACGACTTCTTCGAAATCTACACCGCCCTTGGTGAAGGTCGCGAAGCGCAGTTGGCCGTGCCGCCGCGCTACCGCGATTACATCGGCTGGCTGCAACGCCAGAGCCTGGCCGAAGCGCGCCAGTGGTGGCAGCAGAACCTGCAAGGTTTCGAGCGCACCACGCCGATCCCGAGCGACCGTCCGTTCCTGCGTGAGCATGCTGGCGAAAGCGGCGGCATGGTCGTCGGTGACCGCTACACCCGACTGAATGTCGAGGATGGCGCTCGTCTGCGTGAACTGGCGCAGGCCCATCAGTTGACCATCAACACCTTTGCGCAAGCCGCGTGGGCCTTGGTGCTGCGGCGCATGAGCGGTGATCGCGACGTACTGTTCGGTGTGACCGTGGCCGGGCGTCCGGTGGACATGCCGGAGATGCAACGCACCGTTGGCCTGTTCATCAACAGCATCGCGCTGCGGGTGAAAATGCCGGCGGATGATCAGCGTTCCAGCGTGCGTCAGTGGCTGAGCGGTTTGCTCGACAGCAACATGCAACTGCGCGAGTACGAATACCTGCCGCTGGTGAACATCCAGGAGCAAAGCGAACTGCCGAAAGGCCAGCCGCTGTTCGACAGCCTGTTCGTGTTCGAAAACGCCCCGGTGGAAGTCTCGGTACTGGACCGTGCGCAAAGCCTCAATGCCACCTCGGATTCGGGCCGGACCCACACCAACTTCCCGCTGACGGCGGTCTGCTACCCGGGCGATGACCTCGGTTTGCACCTGTCTTATGACCAGCGTTACTTCGACGAATCGACAGTCGAGCGCATGCTCGGCGAGTTCAAACGTCTGTTGCTGGCATTGGTCGACGGCTTCCATGGCGACATGGCCGATCTACCGTTGCTCGGCCATGAAGAACAGGACTTCCTGCTGCACGGCTGCAACCAGAGCGAGCACGATTACCCGCTGGAGCAGAGTTACGTTTCGCTGTTCGAAGCGCAGGTGGCACAACATCCGCAGCGCATCGCCGCCAGTTGCCTCGATCAGCAACTGAGCTATCAGGCGCTCAACCACAACGCCAACCGTCTCGGCCATGCCTTGGTCGCAGCCGGGGTGCGGATGGATGAGCCAGTGGCTTTGCTCGCCGAACGTAACCTCGATCTGCTGGGCATGATCATCGGCAGCTTCAAGGCTGGCGCTGCTTATCTGCCGCTGGACCCGGGTCTGCCGAGTCAGCGTCTGCACCGCATCATCGAACTGAGTCGCACGCCGGTACTGGTTTGCAGCGAGGCTTGCCGCGTACAGGCACAGGCTCTGCTCGACGAGTTCAGCTGTGCCAACCGTCCGCGTCTGCTGGTCTGGGAAGAAGTGCAGGCGTTGGCGACGTCGCAGGACAACCCGGGCATCCACAGTGGCCCGGACAATCTCGCGTATGTGATCTACACCTCGGGCTCCACCGGATTGCCGAAAGGGGTGATGGTCGAACAGCGCGGAATGCTCAATAACCAATTGAGCAAACTGCCGTACCTGAACCTGAGCAGCGCTGACGTGATCGCACAGACCGCCTCGCAAAGCTTCGATATTTCGGTCTGGCAATTCCTCGCCGCGCCGCTGTTCGGTGCGCGAGTGGACATTGTGCCGAATACCATCGCCCACGATCCGCAAGGTCTGCTGGTGCATGTGCAGGAGCAGGGCATCACCGTGCTGGAAAGCGTGCCGTCGCTGATTCAAGGCATGCTCGCTCAGGAACGTTTGAGCCTCGATGGCCTGCGCTGGATGCTGCCGACCGGTGAAGCGATGCCGCCAGAACTGGCGCATCAATGGCTGCTGCGTTATCCGGACATCGGTCTGGTCAACGCCTACGGCCCGGCGGAATGCTCGGATGACGTGGCATTCTTCCGCGTCGATCTGGCCTCGACGCGCGGCAGCTATCTGCCGATTGGTACGCCGACTGACAACAACTTGCTGTACCTGCTCGATGGCGCACTGGAGTTAGTGCCGCTGGGTGCCGTCGGTGAATTGTGCGTAGCCGGTACGGGCGTCGGTCGCGGTTATGTCAGCGATCCGTTGCGCACCGCGCCGGTGTTTGTGCCGAACCCGTTCGGTGCGCCGGGCGAGCGTCTGTATCGCACCGGTGATCTGGCGCGGCGTCGCAGTGACGGCGTGCTGGAATACGTTGGCCGGGTCGATCATCAAGTGAAGATTCGCGGTTACCGGATCGAGCTGGGTGAAATCGAAGCGCGTCTGCACGAACAACCGGAAGTCCGCGATGCGGCGGTCGGCGTGCAGGAAGGCGTCAATGGCAAGCACCTCGTCGGTTATCTGGTGGCAGCCGACTCCGCGCTCAATCCGGGCGAACGCCTGGAGCGGATCAAGCAACGCCTGCGCGCCGAGTTGCCGGAATACATGGTGCCGCTGCACTGGTTGTGGCTGGAGCAACTGCCGCTCAACGCTAACGGCAAGCTGGATCGCAAGGCCTTGCCGGCACTGGAGATCGGCCAGTTGCAGAGCCAGGATTATCTGGCGCCGCGCAATGAACTGGAGCAGACCCTGGCGGATATCTGGGCCGAGGTGTTGAAGGTCGAGAAGGTTGGCGTGCGCGACAACTTCTTCGAGCTGGGCGGGCACTCGTTGCTGGCCACGCAGATTGCGTCGCGGGTGCAGAAAACCCTGCAGCGCGACGTGCCGCTGCGGGCGATGTTCGAGTGCAGCACGGTGGAGGAACTGGCCGAGTACATCGAAGGGCTGGCGGCCAGTGACATAACCGAGGACAAGGTTGATCGGCTGAATGACCTGATGGCGGAGCTTGAGGGGCTGTAATCTTCTGGCGGCTGTATCGGCCTCATCGCGAGCAGGCTCACTCCTACAGGGGATTTGTGATTGTCACAGAACCCTTGTAGGAGTGAGCCTGCTCGCGATTGAGGTCGGCACATTTTCAGACATTTCCAAGGTTGACGATCCACAACCGGCAGCTCAGTCTGCCGGTTGTGTTTTTCTCCCGAGAGGTGGTCGATGCCTTTATTCACGATTGACGGACAAGCGCTGCACTACACAGATCAAGGCACCGGCCCGGCCGTGTTGCTGGCTGGCAGTTATCTGTGGGATCAGGCCATGTGGGCCCCACAGATCGCCGCGCTGTCGGCGCATTACCGGGTGATCGCGCTGGATCTCTGGGGTCATGGCCAATCAGGGCCGTTACCAGAAGGCACCACGTCACTCGACGACATCGCACGGCAGGCGCAAGCCTTGTTCGATCATCTGGAGATCGACCGGGTCACGCTGGTCGGTTTGTCGGTCGGCGGCATGTGGGGCGCGCGGCTGGCGCTGTCGGCACCGCAACGAATCAACGGTCTGGTGCTGATGGACACCTATGTCGGTGTCGAGCCGGAACCGACCCGTCAGTATTACTTCTCGCTGTTCAAACAGATCGAAGACAGTGGCGCGATCCCCGAGCCGCTGCTCGACATTGTGGTGCCGATCTTCTTCCGTCCGGGCATCGATCCGCAGTCGGCGTTGTATCAGAATTTTCGCGCGAACCTCGCGGCGCTGCCGTCCGAGCGCTTGCGCCAAAGCATCGTGCCGATGGGCCGGATAACGTTCAGTCGGGATGATTTGTTGCCGCGTCTGGGCGAATTGAATCCAGCGACCACGCTGGTGCTGTGCGGCGATCAGGACAAGCCACGGCCACCGTCGGAAGCACAGGAAATGGCCGAGCTGATCGGTTGCCCGTGCGTGCTGGTGCCGGAGGCGGGGCATATCTCCAGTCTGGAGAATCCGGAATTTGTTACCGAGGTGTTGTTCACCTTTTTGGCTGAGCGAAACTCGCAGCGCTCATGAAAAAAAGATCGCAGCGTGCCGCAGTATCTACAGGGATATGAGTTTTCTGTAGGAGCTGCGGCACGCTGCGATCTTTTGATCTGGCTTATTTAGGTCCGAGAATCTTCGCCAATTTGTCCGGCGAAGGCGCGCCCTGCTGTTGTTGCAGTTCACCCTTTTCATCCAGATAGAAGATTGCTGGCGTCGCTTCCAGATCGAGGTCCTGCATTAACTGCATGTTCGCCGCGAGCTTGGCCTGCACCGCCGCAGGAATGTCTTTCAACGGCTTGAGCGTGCTGGCCTTGCCGGCCTTCTCGTGTTCTTCCAGGGCCTTGGCCGGGTCTTTGGCAGCCAGCAACGCAGCAGATTTGGCCGGGCTGTCCTCGCGGATGATGCCGACCATGATGTGCCGCAACTGCACTTTGCCGGATTTGACCCATGGCCGCGCCTGTTCCCAGAACATGTTGCAATACGGGCAGTTCGGATCACTGAACAGATACACGGTGCGCGGCGCATCCTTGTTGCCGTCCTGAATCCAGTCGCTCGCATCGAACTTGGCCCAGACTTCCTTGGCCATCGGCGCGTAGACCAGTTTCTGCAATGGCTCGCTGCTCAGGTCCTTGCCGTCGGCGTCGTACAGGTTGCCCAACAGCACATGCTTGCCATCGGGCGTCAGATACAGCGCCATGCCACGGTTCTGATACTGCGCCGCGTAACCGCGCAGGCCATCCGGGGCGTCGAACTGGCCGACGATTTTTGCGCCTTTGGCTTCGATCTGTTTGATCGCGGCAGGCAATTCTTCAGCGGCCTGTACCGACGGCAAGTGCAGCAGGGCGGTGCCCAGAGTCAGCGTCAGCAGGTGGCGGAGGCGGGGCATGGCAATTTCCTTGAAGAGGCGGCCGGTACGGCGCTCGGATTCTGATTGGAATTAGGGACGTCGAAGGCTTCCAGGGCACGGGCCAGGCTGGCATTCGACAGTTCGCCCAGGTGGCTGCTCAGCAAGCGACCCTCAGGGCTATAGAACAGCGTAGTCGGTAGCGCCATGGAACCCACGGCCTGACCCAGTCGGCCGCCGCGATCGAACAACACGTTGTTCAGGCTCAGGCCCTGGGTTTCGAGAAAGGTCGCCACGCTTTGCATGCTTTCGGCCTGATTGACGAACAGGAATGTCAGGTCCGGGCGTCGTTGCTGGGCGCTTTCAAGCACCGGCATTTCACGTCGGCACGGCGGACACCAGGTCGCCCACAGGTTGATCACCAACGGCCCGCCCTGATAGTCGCTGAGTTTTATCGACTCGCCGGCAGCGTTACGCAGATCGATCTCCGGCAGGCGCGTACCTTGTTCGTAAATGTTCAGCGACAGGCTCGCAAACACCCAGAACGCCAGACCGCTGGCCACGCCAAACCCCAAGGGACGGCGCAGTCCTGGCCGACGCCAGCCACGGTAGAAGGCTGTCAGCAGCAATACGATCACCCCCGGCCAGGCGAGGAAGCCACCGTCGCGCAGGTCGATGATCTGCCACGGCTCGTTGCGATAGTGGCCCCAGTACAGGGCGACGAACGCGATACGCGCCGCGAGCAGGCCGATCAGGAACAGCGTGAACAGCGCCGACTCGGGGTTATCGCCGCCGCGCTTGGCGACCCGCCAGCCGACAAAGGTCGCCAGCGCCAATGCACTGATCAGCAGCAGGTGGTTAAGCGCGATGGCAAAGGTGCCGAGGGTGAAAGTCAGCATTAACGAGCGTCTCGGGTAGTGGTCCAGCGTTGCAGAAAGGTATCGGCATCGACTTCGCCGGTGATGCGCTGGCTGCGTCGTTCTTCACCGTCGCCACCGATCCAGACGAAACTAGGCGGTCCTGGCACTTTATAGCGGCTCAGCAGTTCACGGCTGGCGGCATCGTCAGCGGTCACGTCGAGACGCAATAAACGAACGTCGCTCAGCGCTTGCATGACCTTGTCTTTGCCAAAAACCTGTTTCTCCATGACTTTGCACGACACACACCAATCGGCGTAGTAATCGAGCATGACCCACTGGCCCTGTGCCTTGGCGGCGTCGAGTTCACGTTGCAGCGCGGCCGGGTCCTTGATCGTGGTGAAGGCGTCGTGACCTTCTGCAGTCGGTGCGCCGGTACGTCCAGCGCTGTAGACCTGCAATGGCTGATACGGGTCGTCACTGCCACCCGCCGCACCGACCACCAACAGGCTGCCCCACAAACCGAGCAACACCGCGCTGGCACCGAACATCTGCGCGACACGGCCAAACCCTTCTGACTGTTTCCAGGCGCAGTAAGCAGCGATCAGCAGCAGGGCGCCGCATAAACCGAGCCACAGCGAAGCGTCCAGCACCGGGCGCAACATCAACAGCGCGGTGGCGAGGAACAGGAAACCGAACACACCTTTAAGCAGGTTCATCCACGCGCCGGGTTTAGGCAGGAAGCGATTGCCGACCGTCACCAGCAGCAACAACGGCACGCCGATGCCGATGCCCAGCGAGAACAAAATCAAGCCACCGTGCAGCGCATTGCCGCTTTGCGCGATGTACAACAGAGCGCCGGCCAGCGGTGCGGTCATGCACGGGCCGACCAGCAATCCAGATAACGCACCAAGCACGCCGGCACCGATCAGGCTGCCACCGCTGCGACTGCGCGAAGCGTGCTCGAGTCGGTCACGCAATGCTGTCGGCAATTGCAACTCGAAGAAACCGAACATCGGCAACGCCAGCAGCACGAACACCGCCGCGAAGGAACCGAGCAGCCACGGGTTCTGCAACCACGCTTGCAGGTTCGCACCCAACAGAGCCGCGATGACACCCATCGCCGCATACACCAGCGCCATGCAGATCACATAGCTGCTGGCCAGCGCAAAACCGCGCCGCGGGGTCGCGCCACTGCCGACAATCATGCCCGCCAGAATCGGCAACATCGGCAAGGTGCAGGGAGTGAAGGCCAGGAGCAAGCCAAGCCCGAAGAACACCAGCAAGCTCCAGCCTAATGCGCGCTGTTGCAGGCCGCTGGCGAGGGCTTGATCCGGTGCTTCATTTGTATTTGCGGTCGGTGACGCCTGACCGCCCAGATCGATGACCCGGGTTTGCGGCGGATAACACAGGCCCGCATCGGCGCAGCCCTGATAGCTGACCTTGATCTGGCCACTGGCATTGGCCGGAATTTTCACTTCCAGCCCTTGGCGATAGACCGGCTGTTCGCCAAAGAACTCGTCGCTGTGCGACTCGCCCTCGGGCAAAACCGGTTGCTGCGCTGCGGTCAGACCGTCGAACTTCAGACGTTTCTGATACAGGTAATAGCCATCGGTGATTTGCCAGAACAACTGGGTTTCGCCAGATTCCAGACGTTCGGACGTGAGCACGAACGCCTTGTCGACCGGGAGAAACTCCGGTTTCGAATCGAATGGATTGTTCCCGGCCTGAGCCAGGCTTGAAATCAGCAGTGCAAACAAAAGAAAAAAACGACGCATGGAGGAGCCTTGTCCCTGTGCAATTGAGGTGCACAGTGGCGGGCGGCGATTAACGAGTGATTAACCGAACCCTGCAGGATGTCGACCCGGGAAGGCCGACGTCGGAGCACTGGACCTTGTTGATGTTCTCAGCCCTTCAGCAGCCCGGGCCAGGAGGTTTCGGAGATTGTATACGGGCCAAATAGTTTTTTCGCAGCTTGTTCATATCGCAGGTACTGATTGTCGTTGAGAAAGATATAGAAGTAAGTATCGAACGTCGGGTAATCGTTAAGTACCGCGGTCATCATGCGACCTTTGTACTGTTCCAGTTCCGACCAAGGCGAGTTTTTGAGTGGCAGTACTTCCAGAGTTTTTGTGTAAATATCGTAGATTAGATAGTTCCCGTCATTCAGTAGTACCCAGTAAGTTTCTTTCTGTGCAGAGCTCTCACTCCACATGACGCCGACAACTTTATAGAAGTAAGGAAGCAGGGGTGCCCACATCGACCGGGCGACGGAAGTTTTGGAAAGTGCTTTGTCTGATTTTTGGCTGAATTCACAGACTGATGGAGTATCACCCTCGTCGTAGAACAGCCAGAGTGTGTCAACGCCGCCGTCCCAGCTGGCTGTCGTTGTGGTGAAGCCGAAGCGCAGATCGGCGGCGGGTTTGTCGAAACCTTCCCATTTCCCGTCAAGAAATGTTGGGTGGCCGGAGAGGACTTTATTGTCCTCGATATCGAAGCGGGAATAAGTATTTTTCTCTTTGAAGAAAAAATAAATCCGATCAGGGCCTTGGCGCCAGTCAACGGCAGTAAAGTTTTTAGTCGCGGTCATGTTAATGTTCTTTAGGTGTAAGTTGATTTTAATGGGTTGGTTTGTATCGCCAGGCAAGGTTAGTGTTGGGCGTTTTACTTGTATAGTTTA
Organism: Pseudomonas sp. NPDC087346; assembly: GCF_044744235.1. NCBI lineage: Bacteria > Pseudomonadati > Pseudomonadota > Gammaproteobacteria > Pseudomonadales > Pseudomonadaceae > Pseudomonas > Pseudomonas sp. NPDC087346. The sequence goes on along the minus strand of NZ_JBIUXX010000014.1, from coordinate 29,877 downwards.
ATGGTGTTTGGTTATGTTTCTTTTCGGTGGTTGTATTGTTTGTGTGTTGTTAGTTGCTGTGGTTGTTTAAGCAAATCAGCAGAAACTGAACCTCGTCTGCCGCAAGCGTTGTGGCCCTGCCATAATTGCGGCTTAATCCTGCTCTGTTTGACTCACCTTTTTTCTCAGGGAACCGCCATGCACGTACTGGTTTGCGAAGACGATGAGTTGATTGCCAGTGGAATCGTCGCCGGGCTGACGGCTCAAGGCTTGACGGTCGAACACGTCAATACCGCCTCGAAGGCGCGGGCGATGCTCAAAGTTGCTGAATTTGACGTGATGGTGCTCGATCTCGGTCTGCCCGATGAAGATGGGCTCAAGCTGTTGCAACAGTTGCGTCAGAGTGGCCTGGAAATTCCAGTGCTGATTTTGACTGCGCGCGATTCGGTCACCGACCGCGTTGATGGCTTGCAGGCGGGTGCCGACGATTACCTGTTGAAGCCGTTTGATCTGCGTGAGTTGTTCGCGCGTCTGCAAACCCTGTTGCGCCGGGTGGCTGGGCGTAGCGTCAATCTGATCGAACACGGCGCGTTGACCTACGACCCGAGCAGCCGCGAAACCATGCTCGCCGGGCAACCGATCGACTTGTCCCGCCGCGAGCAATCGTTGTTGCAGGCTTTGTTGCATAACCGTGGCCGCGTGCTGTCCACCGAGCAATTGAAGGACAGCGTCTATGGTTTCAATGACGAACTGGAGAGCAATGCGCTGAACGTGCATATCCATCACCTGCGCAGCAAACTCGGCAAAGGCATTGTTGAAACGGTACGCGGTCTTGGCTATCGCCTTGGCCCGGCCGACGGTGGAGAACAGAACAAGTGATGAGCCTGCGTCTTCGTCTGAGTCTGACCCTCGGCGCCGCGTTTGCGCTGATCTGGGCTCTGGCAGCAGCCTGGATGCTCAGCGACCTGCGCAATCAGATGATGTTTTCCCTCGACCAGCGTCTGGTGGCTTCGGCGCGCATGGTTGCCGGGTTGCTGGAGCAATTGCCGGCGCTGCCGAGCAAGGGCGAGGGCACCCATTTCAGTGCCGAACAACTGAATGTTCCCGGTGGCATGGCCTGTCAGGTCAGCTCGTTGCGCGGGGAAATTCTCGCCCGCAGCCACAGCAGTCCCGAGCAAACCCTCGAAGCCGAAAAAATGGGCTTCCACGATCAGATGATCGATGGCGCGCCGTGGCGCAGCTTCACCCTGGCGCGGGGCGATGTGCGGATTACCACGGCGGATCGACAGATCGAGCGCGAGGCGCTGAACATGTCGATTCTGCTGGCGGCCTCGGTGCCGGTGGGCGTGGCGTTGCTCGGCTGCCTGTGCCTGTTGTGGCTGGGCATCGGTCAGGGGCTGGCGCCGTTAAACCGCTTGCGCGAAGCCCTGATGCGGCGCAATGCCGATTCGCTGGAACCGTTGCAGTTGCAGTCGTTTCCCAGCGAACTGAAACCGTTGCTCGACACGCAAAATCAACTGTTCCAGCGCATCGGCAAGACTATTGAGCGTGAGCGTCGTCTGACCGGCGACGCCGCGCACGAACTGCGTAGCCCGCTGACGGCGATCAAAACCCACCTGCAAGTGGCGCGGATGACCGAAGGCAGTGTCCGCGATCAATCCTTGGCCCGGGCCGAGGAGGGCGCTGACCGCTTGCACCGCACGCTGGAGCAATTGTTGCTGCTGGCGCGGGTCGAGGGCAGCCTGTCGTTCGATGACGGTGCGCAATGCAGCGCCGAGCAAGTGGCGAAACTGGCGATTCAGGATGCCGCTGGCGGTGAGCGCCAACGGATCAAATTGCACCTGCCGACAGCGCCTTCCGACGCACCGCTGCAAATGCCGGCCGTGCTGTCGATTGCCGCGTTACGCAATCTGCTCGACAACGCCTTGCGCCATACCCCGGCGGATGGCGCGGTGGAGTTGAGTCTGGAAACCATCGGCGATCGTGCACGCTTTATCGTGCGCGATCATGGCCCGGGCATTGCGCCGGACGATTTGCAGCATCTGACCCAACGCTTCTGGCGAAACGGGCAAAGCACCGGTTGCGGTCTGGGTCTGGCGATTGTGCAGGCGATTGTTCAGCGCTGCGCCTGCACGCTGCATTTCGACAGTCGCCCGGACGGTTTGCGTGTCGAACTGAACATGCCGCTGCAACCGCTCTAATCCCACCGCGGCCCCCTGTAGGAGTGAGCCTGCTCGCGATTCGGTCTGGCATTCAAAAGATGCGTTGACTGTAAAGTTGCTATCGCGAGCAGGCTCACTCCTACAAAGGATCTGTGTTGTGGCACATCAAATGTAACTTCTCTCCATTAGTTTTTCCGCGTTCACGGCGTTATGGTCTCGGCAGCTTTGACTCAATGGATTGAGGGGACAGCGCCATGGAAGCACCCATCTGCATTTACCCGGCCAGACCGGCCGACGCCGGCATCATCAGCCGCATCATCGAACGTTCCATTCGCGTTGGTTGCGTTCTCGATCACCGTAATGATCCGCAACTGGTCAGCCTTTGGGTTCTGCGCCAGTCAGCCGATCTGATCAGCGCGCGCCTCGCCGACCCTCACGTTTATCTAAATATCGCCTTGTTGCATGACAAACCGATCGGTGTCGGCATGGCCACAGCCAATGGCGACATCACCTTCTGTCATGTCCAGCCGGAATGGTTTCGCCGTGGTGCCGGACGCGCCTTGATCGCCGACCTCGAGGGTTGGCTGCGGATTCGTGGTGTGCCTCATGCAAGTCTTGCGAGCACCCGCGCAGGCGCGGCTTTTTATAGTCGTCTGGGGTATCGCGAGTCAGCGCAACCGGTCACGCACGAAGGCTTGGCGCGGGTCTTGATGCACAAGCCGTTGCCACTGTCCGACTGACAACTCGATCAAGGGTCTAAATCCTCGAGGCGCTTAAGCGTTTCCAGAACAGGAAAACCTGCATGTGCGCCCCGTGACCGGAACGCGCACCTGCCCGGTGTGCAGTTTTTGGTCACTATCCATAGCGTATTGAGGGTCGAGAGATGTCAGTCGCCACCAGCCTTATCGAAGAGTCGCCGGCGCGGATTACCGCGCCGGCGGAAACGCTGTATCAGTTCAATGAATCGCCACTTCTGGCCCGCCAGAGCCAGCAGGAATCCAACGCCCGCAGCTACCCGCGACGCATTCCGCTGGCGCTCAAGCGCGCCAAGGGTTTGTACGTCGAAGACGTCGAGGGCCGTACTTTCATTGACTGCCTGGCTGGTGCCGGTACGTTGGCGTTGGGGCATAACCATCCGGTGGTGATCGAAGCGATCCAGCAAGTGCTGGCCGATGAGCTACCGCTGCATACCCTCGACCTGACCACGCCGGTCAAGGATCAATTCGTTCAGGATCTGTTCGGCCTGTTGCCTGCGGCGCTGGCTGGCGAGGCGAAAATCCAGTTCTGCGGCCCGACCGGCACCGATGCCGTTGAAGCCGCACTGAAACTGGTGCGCACCGCGACCGGTCGCAGCACGGTGCTGTCGTTCTCCGGTGGTTATCACGGCATGAGCCAGGGCGCACTGAGCCTGATGGGCAGCCTGGGGCCGAAAAAACCAATGGGCGCGCTGCTCAGCAACGGCGTGCAATTCATGCCATACCCTTACGACTACCGTTGCCCGTTTGGCCTCGGCGGCGCTGCGGGTGTGAAAGCCAACCTGAGCTATCTGGACAACCTGCTCAATGATCCGGAAGCCGGCGTATTACTGCCAGCAGCGGTGATCGTCGAAGCGGTGCAGGGCGAGGGTGGCGTGATCCCGGCAGACATCGAGTGGCTGCGCGGTTTGCGCCGGATCACCGAGAAGGCTGGCGTGGCGCTGATCGTCGACGAGATTCAAAGCGGCTTCGCCCGTACAGGCAAAATGTTTGCCTTTGAGCATGCCGGGATCATCCCGGACGTGGTGGTGCTGTCCAAAGCCATTGGCGGCAGTCTGCCGCTGGCGGTGGTGGTCTATCGCGACTGGCTCGATACCTGGCAGCCGGGCGCGCACGCCGGGACTTTCCGTGGCAACCAGATGGCGATGGCTGCCGGTTCGGCGGTGATGCGTTATCTGGTCGAGCACAAGGTCTGCGAACACGCGGCTGCCATGGGCGAACGCCTGAGCGAGCACCTGCACATTTTGCAACGCGACTTTCCGCAACTGGGCGACATTCGGGGTCGCGGCCTGATGCTCGGTGTTGAACTGGTCGATCCAAGCGGCACGCCGGACGCCCTCGGTCATCCGCCTGCCTTTGCCCGTCTGGCGCCGCTGGTGCAGCGCGAATGTCTCAAGCGTGGCTTGATTCTGGAACTGGGTGGCCGTCACGGCGCAGTGGTGCGCTTCCTGCCGCCGCTGGTGATCACCGCTGTGGAAATCGACCGCGTTGCCGAGATCTTCGGCCGTGCGCTGATGGCCGCGACGGCTGCGGTGTAAATTTTTCGCCGCCTCGAACGTTCCTTCTACATACCCGGCTGCACCCCGAGTGCAGCCCACCCTTACAGCGATGGAGAACCAGCATGACGTCAGTATTCGACCGCGAGGACATCCTCTTTCAGGTCGTGGTCAACCACGAAGAACAGTACTCGATCTGGCCGGACTACAAAGCCGTACCAGAAGGCTGGCGCACCGTCGGCAAGAGCGGCCTGAAGAAGGAATGCCTGGCCTACATCGAAGAGACCTGGACCGACATGCGTCCGCTGAGCCTGCGTCAGAAGATGGAAGCTCAGGCTGCTCACTAAGTCGACAGCCAAAGAAAACCCGCTGAGCCGGTGACGGTCAGCGGGTTTTTTCATGCCTGGCATTTGTGTTGCCTGTTATGGCCTCATCGCGAGCAGGCTCGCTCCCACATTGGATCTGCGTTGCTCATAAAACCCTGTGGGAGCTAGCCTGCTAGCGATAAACGATCACTCGGTCTCAAGCCCTGCTCAAACCCTTGAGCACCCGTTGTCTTTCAATCTCGCCGTCAGTTGCTTCAAATCTACCGGCGTCCACTCAGCATCAGCAGCAGGCTCCCACATTGGATCTGCGTTGCTCATAAAACCCAGTGGGAGCTAGCCTGCTAGCGATAAACGATCACTCGGTCTCAAGCCCCGCTCAAACCCTTGAGCACCAGATCCACATTCCCCTCAAGCTCCGCCACCGGGTCCTTGGCATCGGTGCTCAGCACCAGCAACCGACTGCCCGATTCGGCAATCGCTGCTTTAATCGCTTCGGACGGCTGACGATGATGTAGCACCACCGCCACGTCGTTGTCTTTCAAGGTTGCGGTCAGTTGCTTCAATTCTTCCGGCGTCCACTCGGTATCCGGCCGCGCATCCTGGCCAATCAGCTCCAGATTGAGGCTGCCGATCAGATAGCCGAAGTGATCGCTCAGACTCATCACACTCAGATTATCGGCACTGGCCAAACGCGCTTCGCTGTCGGCGCTGAGTTTCAGCAAACGTTGTTTCAGTGTCGCCAGATTGGCCTCGATCTTTGGCTTGGCCGCTGGCGCCAAACGCACCAGATCCGCCGCCATAACGTCCGCCATGCGTCCCATGTTGTTGCTCGCCAGCCACGGCTGGCTGTTCAAACCATCGATCTTCGACCCCGGCTGCACGGCGATGCCGGGCAGGGCGCCATCGACCGGACGAGCAGCATCGACTTCGACGATGCGGATGTTGCTGCGGCGGGCAATCGGGTAAAGCGGATCATCGGCCCACAGCGAGCGCACGCCGATCACCGCGTCGGCGCCGGTCGCGAGTTTGCTCAGCGCCGGAGCGCCGCGACCGGTGAAATACGCGGTCTGGCGACTGCCTGGTAGATTCGCCGGCGCCGCACGTTCCAGGCTGACATCGGTGCCTTTGAGTAGCACTTCGCCGAGGCCATAAGTGATCGGCAACGAGGCCAGCACCCGCAGTGGTTTCGCGTTTTCGGCGGCCATCAGCGGCGCGCAGACTACCCCGTACAGGGCCATGGTCAGGGTCAGTTTTCGCAGAGAGAAAGCCATTTATCCAAGATTCCCTTTGAGGCTGGGGACCACACCGCGCGCGATGGCGGCGAGGGCGAAAGCGATGCCGGCGACCAGAATGATCGCGGCGCCGGACGGGATCGGCAGATCGAAGACGATGGGCGCGAGAATCCCGCACAAGGTGCTGACTGTGGCGATCAGCACCGAACACCAGAAGAAACCCTTGAGCGATTGACTGAGCAAGCGAGCCGCCGCTGCCGGAATCACCAGCAGCGCGCCCACCAGAATCGCGCCAATGACTTTCACGGCGGCAACGGTGATCAACGTCACCAGAATCACGAACAGGTAATCCAGAGTCTTCACCGCCACACCGCGCACCGCCGCCAGTTGCGGGTTGAAACTGGCGAGCATGATCCGGTTGTACAACGGCAGCGCCAGCGCCATGACCAGCGAACCGACGATGGCCAGTACCAGCAGGTCGTTACCGTTGACGGTCAGCACCGAGCCGAACAGCACGTTTTCCAGAATGTGCACGTTGATCTTGCCAGCCAGAATCAGCAGCAGGCTCGCTCCCAGAGCCAGCGATACCGAGAGGAACACGCCGATCAAGGTATCCGGCGCCAGCCCGGTGCGATTGCGCAGGTAATTAAGCAGAATGCCAAACAGCAGGCAGTAACCGAACAGGCTGCCATACGGCCCGGTGTAGGGTTCACCGAGCAGAATGCCGATGGCCACACCGGTCAGTGCCGCGTGACCGACCGCTTCCGAGAAAAACGCGAAGCGCTTGACCACCACCAGCGTGCCGAGACCGCCGAGCACTGGACCGATCAGCAGGCCGGCGAGCAGCGCGTTGACCACGAAACCGTAGGCCAGCGCTTCCGGCAGGTAACCCGCCGAGGCCCAGCCCTGGACCATCAAACGAAAGGCTTCATAGCTCATTTGGCAGCGCTCCGTGGATGGGTCGAGAACAGCGACAGCAAGCGTTCCGGAGTCAGCGCCAGTTCCGGCGTGGTGTCGAACAGCACGCGGCGATTGAGGCCGGTCACCCGGTTGGCCAGACGTTTCACCGCTTGCAGATCGTGTTCGATCCACAGCACAGTGATGCCCGCCGCACGCCAGTCATTGAGCAGGCGTTCGAAGACCTGAATCCCGGCTTCGTCGAGGGCCGACATCGGCTCGTCGAGGACCAACAGTTGCGGCGCCGGAATCAGGCCCTGCGCGAGCAGCACGCGTTGGCGTTCGCCACCGGACAGCGCACCCATGCGCCGTTTGCGCTTGTCCTGCATGCCGACCCGCTCCAGCGCGTCACCGATGGCGCCAGCGTAGTGTTTGCTCAAACCGAGAAACGCCGGACGGCGCTGACACATCGCCGCCATGAAATCGTCGACGGTCATCGGCAAACCGCGATCAAACTCCAGCGCCTGCGGCACATACCCGATGATCCCCGTTTCGCCTGGCCATTGCAGGCTCAAGCGACCCTGATGTGGCATTTGTCCGAGCAAGGTCTTGATCAGCGAACTCTTGCCGCCGCCATTCGGCCCGACCAGCGCATGCACGCTGCCGGGCTGCACCTGGAAGGTGACCTGGTCGAGAATCGTCGTGCGCCCCAGCGTCAGGCAAACATTGGAGAAATCCAGAGTCGGCCCCAAAACCTGTGGGAGCGAGCCTGCTCGCGAAAGCGGAGCCTCATTCAAAGATGATGGTGACTGACTTGACGCCTTCGCGAGCAAGCTCGCTCTCACAGGGGAGTCGGTGCTGTCCGGGATTAGGGTTTCTCTGGAAGTCATGCGCCGGACTCCTGAATTGCCCGCACCACGGTGTTGAGGTTGCCGGTCATTTCCTTTTCGTACTTGTCGGCGGTGTATTCGCCGTAGGAGATGTGCGACAGCGGATACAGCTTCACGCCCGACTCACGCTGGATGGTTTCGACGTAGGTGGACGGGAAGTCCATCTCCGAGAAAATCACCTTCACGTCGAGTTCGCGCAGTTGGTCGATGGTCTTTTTCAACTGGCTCGGGCTCGGCTCGATGCCGTGGGCCGGCTCAACCACAGCGGTAACTTCAAGACCGAATTCACGCAACAGATAGTCGTACGCCGCGTGAACCGTGGCGACGCGCAACTCGGCGTTCGGCGCCTGAGTCAGCTTGGCCAACGCATCAGCGCGCATCTGCCGCAGACGTTTGCCATAGGCGCGGGCGTTCTGCGTGTAGGTCTTGGCGTTGTCCGGATCAAGCTTGCCCAGTTCGCGGGCAATATTGTTGACCTGGGCAATCGAAGCGCTGATCGACAGGAACGTATGCGGGTTGACCACTTTGCCTGCCCCGCGCGCGGCGACGCCGGTGGCGGCCAGCAACGGCACGTTTTCGTTGGCTTCGATGGTCTTGATGTTCGGCGTTTCGCTGGCGGCGATCATGCGGTCGGCGAAGTCGTCATGGCCGACGCCGTTGAGCACGATCACGTCCAGCCCGCTGATGCGCTTGATGTCCTCGGCGCGAGGCTCGTAGGCGTGCGGGTTGAAACCGGCAGGAATCAGCGGCACTACATCAGCCTTGTCGCCGACTATGTTCGCCACATAGCTGTAATAAGGATGCAGGGTGATGCCGATGCGCAGGCGTTTGGCGGTATCGGCGCTGGCCAACGGGCTCAGCAGACAGGCGCACAAACCAACCAGCAGCAGGCGCAGAAACGGACGACGAGGAGATGAAATAGACATGGGCAAGCGGTCTTCTCTCGGGTGAAGGCGAAGGTTCAGTGGCGATGTTCGCGGGTAACCCCGGCATCGAATTGCGCGACGATCTGCTTCCAGCCGGCAGCGGACAGCACGGCGTCGGTCAGATCGGAGGGCGCCTGAAGATCGGCGTTGCGGTTGAGCCAGATGTCCGGTGCGGCGTGTTCATCGGCGCTCACGCGCATCAGGAACGAGCCGGCGATGGCGGGCGACTGGCTGTGACCGAAGTAGCTGGTATCGGCAATCAACTGCCAGACATGGCCACCACGGCTGACCGAACTGGCATCCCTTGCAAACGGTGCGAAGCCTTCGTCAGCAAGGTTTTGCGGAGTCGGCAGGGTTTTCTGTTCTTCGCGCAGCAGGTGGATTTCGTCGAGGGTCACCCGCAGATCGGCGTAGATGCCCTGCTCGGAGGCGGCGAGGTCACGGCGCGCGTCCAACTGGTTGCTGGCGACCGGCTCCGGTTCCTGCGACACACTCCGCCAAGCCACCACCGAGCCTGCGACCGCCAGAATCAGCAGGCACAAACACAGTACGGTCAGCGTTTCGTGGCCAGCGCCGGCCGGGCGTACGACTTGGGTGGTTGGCGTGCTCATGGGGTCTCGATATCCGCTTGGTCGATCTCGACGACATGCCCGGGGCCAGCATCGAACAGCACGTAAAACTCGGCGCCGGGCTTCTTGAAGGTCAGGGTCGAGTCGGCGCCGAGTTTGCCCGGTACAAGAATCGTCTCGTCGTAGCCGATCACATCAAGGGTCACCCCCGGCGCGCCGCTGCCATCGGAGAACCCCCCGGTGCACTTGATCTGTTCGTCACCGACGGCTTTGCATTCGCACATCGGGTTATGGGCCAGCGTGCTGGTGCTGAAACCGGCGCAAACAAGCAGCAGCGCGGCGCTCAGCCGCAGGCGGGAAGGGCGTTGAACGTGGCTCATGGTTTGGCTCCTTGTTTGTTCAGCCAGGCGATGGTGGCGGGGGAGGCCTGGCTCAGCGGAATCGACGCTTGATGCATCGTGCCGTCCCAGCCTTCCATGGTGATCCACAGCTCGGCATCGGTTTTGGTCTTTTCCGGAATCGGCAGTTGACTGCCCATGCGGTATGGCGTGCCGAAGAAGATCACCCCGGCGGCGCGCAGGCTGCGGGGTTTGCCGATGCGCAGGTAGGTGGCCTTGACCTGTTCGACACAGGCGTCGCATAGCGCAGCATTGAAATCTTTCATGTAGCCGGCAGGGCCGGTGAGCAGCGGTGCCTCATTCCGCAACTCAGCCAGTCGCAGGCTCCAGGGGCCGACCTGGACTTCGCCGATCTCCCGTTCGCCAAGTCCACTGTCGCCACGAAATAACGCGGCGTCGGCGAAGTATTTAGGCATGAACCCCAGCGGAATCAGGAGCAGCAGCGCGTTGATATGGAACCGCCATTTGCGCCAGATCCGGCCAAGGCGCGAGGGTTGGGCAACAGGCGTGGACTGGCTCACAGGCTGGCCTCCGAAGGTTCACGGGCGATGGCCGTTTTTGCCGGTGTGCTGCAAGCTTTCTTGCTCTCGCGTTTGAGCGCATTGGCGGTGGCCAGCGCGGTGCGTTTGGTCCAGATCAAAAGGCCGCTGAGCACCATCATGCTCAACAGCAGACCGAAGAAGAACCAGATCAGCTTGATCCACAGCCCTCCGAAGTCACCGGTGTGCAGCGGGCGCATGGATTCGGTGATGAACTCCAGCGATGTGCGATCGGAGATCAGCCGCGATGCCGCCATATCGCCGTTGTATGGATTGAGTGTGGCGGTCTGGAACATCAGTGGATACCAGCCACGTCCACCGACGCTCATATGGCTGTAGGCATTGCCCGGCAGGCTGATGAAACTGACTTCCAGGCCGGGAATCTTCTGCTCGGCGATGCTCACTGCGCGGTCGAGGCTGATGCGCGGCGGTGAGGTGGCGTCGACGGACAACGGTACGCTTTCGCGGGCCATCGCCGGAATGATCGGCTCGGTTGAAATGGATACCTGATTGTCGAAGAGAAAAGCCTGAATCAGAAACCAGGTGCCGGTGATGGAGATCACCGCGATGAACCAGATCGACCAGATGCCGCTGAGTCGATGAAAGTCGCCCCAGAAGATCCGCGCGCCGTGGTTGAAACGCAGGGTCGGGCGCAGGAAACCTCTCCAGAAACGCTTGTAGACCACCAGCCCGGTGATCAGCGAAACCAGCATCGGCAAACCGAGGAACGACACCAGGTACCAGCCCCAACTGTAACCGTTGGTGAACGGCACCAGCCACCAGCCATGCAGGGCCCGGGTGAATGCCTTGAAGTTGAATTGCGGCGCCGAACCCTGGATCACCCCGGTGTAAGGGTTGACGTAGACCGTTTGCGAACGGCCGTCGGGGTAGCTGACTTCGACGTCGAGGGCGAAGTGCGATTCGTCAGGGCGGCTGATGCTTTCGACCAGCGTTTGCGGTTCGGCTTTCTTGATGGCCGCGATGACCTGGTCATAGCTGAGCAGCGGCGCATCGTCCGAAGGCGCACTGGCGCGCATTTGCGGATTGGCCAGCCAGACGATTTCCTGACTGACCACGGCCAGCGTGCCGGTGACGCAGACGATCAGGACAAAAAACCAGATCGGTAACGCGAGCCAGCTGTGCACCAGGAACCACAGTTTCGAGCGGGATTTCTTCGACATGATTCAACGTCTTGATTCGGTGAGAGGAGCCTTCACTACGGGCTTCGCAGCACGGTGGTCCCTGAAAGGGCCGGTCGTGGCTGTTGCCTACGCGAACGGCCTGCATCTCTATAGGACGGATGAGCGAAGCAAATCCCGATGAGGGATATGAAAGTAAATGTTTCGCACTTCGCGAAAACAGCCTGATCCCTGTGGGAGTGAGCCTGCTCGCGATAGCAATGCATCAGCCAACACATTTATTGGCGGATACACCGCTATCGCGAGCAGGCTCACTCCCACAGGGGATCGAACACGATTCATGATCTGCGCCATCACTGTCCGCCGATTGATGGCCGCCACGCGCTGCCTATGATGGAAATCAAACAGACTCCCCAAGTGAGCGCTTGATGAAACCCAGAACCCTCTACGACAAACACATCGATTCGCACACGGTGTGCCGTCTCGATGACCAGGGCCATGTCCTGTTGTACATCGACCGTCAGGTGATCAACGAATACACCAGCCCGCAGGCCTTCAGCGGTTTGCGCGCCGCCGGGCGCGAAGTCTGGCGGCCGGGCACGGCGCTGGCGGTGGTCGATCACGTCAACCCGACCACGCCGCTACGGGTGGCCGCGATGCCTGATGCAGGTGGTGCGCGGCAGGTGTCGTATCTGGCGGAAAACTGCCGGGACTTCGGCATCGAGTTGCTGGACATTCTCGATCAGCGCCAAGGCATCGAGCATGTGATCGCGCCGGAGCAGGGGTTTATTCTGCCGGGCATGGTGATCGCTGCCGGCGACAGCCATACCACCACCTACGGCGCGCTCGGTGCATTCGGTTTTGGCATCGGCACTTCCGAGATCGAACATCTGCTGGCCTCGCAAACGCTGGTCTACAAACGCTTGAAAAGCCTGCGTGTGACCGTCGATGGCGACCTCGCGCCGGGCCTGACGTCCAAGGACGTGATCATGGCGCTGATCAGTCGGATCGGTGCCTCCGGCGCCACGGGTTACGCGATTGAATTCTGCGGTTCGTCCATCGATGCCCTGAGCGTCGAGGCGCGCATGACCATCTGCAACATGGCGGTGGAGGCTGGCGCACGCGGTGCGTTCATGGCCCCGGACGCCAAGGTCTTTGTTTATCTCAAAGGCAGGCCACGTGCGCCTCAGGGTGAAATCTTCGAACAGGCCGTGGAAAAGTGGCGCGAGCTGCGCAGCGATCCCGGCGCCGTGTTCGACCGCGAAGTGCAGCTCGACGCCAATGCACTGGAGCCGATGGTCACCTGGGGCACCAGCCCCGATCAGGCCGCGCCCATCGGCGGCCGGGTGCCCGATCCGCAAGCCATCGACGACCCGATCCTGCGCCAGGACATGCGCCGTGCCCTGAACTACATGGGCCTTGAAGCGGGCATGGCGCTAAGCGATATCGTCATCAGCCATGCGTTTATCGGTTCGTGCACCAATGCGCGGATCGAAGATTTGCGCGATGCCGCCAGTGTCGTGCGTGGTCAGCAGGTCGCCGCGCATGTGCGGGCGATGATCGTGCCCGGTTCCAGCGAAGTCCGTGCTCAGGCCGAGGCTGAAGGGCTGGCGGCGATCTTTATCGACGCCGGTTTCGAATGGCGTCAGTCCGGGTGCTCGATGTGTCTGGCAATGAACGACGACGTACTGGCGCCCGGCGACCGCTGCGCCTCCAGCACCAATCGCAATTTCGAAGGCCGTCAGGGCGCCGGCGCGCGCACCCATTTGATGAGCCCGGCGATGGTCGCGGCGGCGGCAATCACTGGCCACTTGACCGACATTCGCCATTTTGGAGAACGCCTATGAGCCTGCAACCCTTCACTCAGGTCAGCGGCCAGGCCGCGCCGATGCTGGCGGCCAACGTCGACACCGACGTGATCATGCCCAAACAGTTTCTCAAGGGCATCGACCGGCAGGGCCTGGATCGCGGTCTGTTTTTTGATTTGCGCTTTTTGGCGGACGGTTCGGCCAATCCCGATTTCGTGCTGAATCAACCGGCGTGGCAGGGCGCGAGTTTTCTGCTGGTCGGGCCGAATTTCGGCTGCGGCTCCAGCCGTGAGCACGCGGTATGGGGCCTGCAACAGATGGGCATCCGCGCGTTGATCGGCAGCAGTTTCGCCGGGATCTTTTACGACAACTGTCAGCGCAACGGCGTGTTGCTGATCACGCTGGACGAGGCGCAGGTGCAGCGCATCGGCAAACTTGTCAGCCAGCCTGACAGTGCGCGGATCAGCATTGATCTCGAGGCGCAGCAGATTGGATTGGCGGATGGCAGCGTCGTCGATTTTCAGATCGACACGCTGCGCAAGACTGCCTTGTTGCTGGGGCTCGATGCTATCGGCAGCACTTTGCAGCGTCGCGAACAGATCAAGGCCTTCGAACGTGTACACCTGACCAATAATCCTTGGCTGAACTGACGCCCCCGCTAACCCTGTAGGAGTGAGCCTGCTCGCGATAGCGTCGTGTCAGTCGACATCATCATCGGCCGAATAACTGCTATCGCGAGCAGGCTCACTCCTGCAAGGGATTGAAAGATCCTTGAAGTGTTCCTGCAAAAACTCCACACACGCGCGCAGTTTCCCGGAACTCGCCAGCCGCGTCGGGTACACCGCCCAGACGTTGGCACTCTGGCTGTAATCCTCCAGCACTTGCACCAGTCGGCCTTGTTCGAGCAATGGCTTCACGTCCCACAATGAGCGCAGCAATATCCCACGCCCGTCGAGTGCCCATTGCAGGACGATTTCGCCACTGTTGGACGACAACGGCCCGCTGACCCGGACACTTTCCTGCGCGCTGTCGCGATCCAGGTTCCACACCCCGAAAGCGTTGTCGCGCTCCTTGATTACCAGACATTGATGCTGTTGCAGATCGCTCAGGCTTTGCGGCGTACCGTGGCGCTGCAGATAACCTGGCGCTGCGCACAGCACCCGCCGGTTGCTGACCAGTTGCCGCCCGATGTGCTGGCCGGGCAGATCATCGCCAACGCGGATCTCCAGATCGAAACCTTCATTGACGATGTCCACCGTGCGGTCGAACAGGTCGAGGCGAATCTCCAGATCCGGATAACGCTCGGCCAACAACGAGATGGCCGGTGCAACGTGATTGCGACCGAAACCAAAACTGCTGCACATGTGCAACCGCCCACGAGGGCTGTCGTGGGCGTCGGTCAGTTCGTCATGCAGTTGCTGGAAGTCATCAAGAATGCGCAAGGCCCAGCGCTGCACGCGCTCACCGTCTTCGGTCAGCGCCACGCGCCGACTGGTACGGTGCAGCAGGCGGGTGCCGAGGGTGGTTTCGAGGATCTGAATGCGCTTGCTGACATAGGCCGGCGACTGGCCCAACTCATCGGCGGCAGCGGCAAAGCCGTTCTTGCGGATCACGGTGAGCAGAACGCGCAGGTCTTCGGGCAGGGGCACGGTGTCTTTCTTCTGGGTCATGTCGAAACGAACACTGGCGGCACAAGCCGCCAGCATAGCATCGCCTCTACGGGCGGTTCAGCGCAGGAAGTCCAGTACTTCGGCGAGCAGCAGTTCGGGGACTTCTTCGGCCAGATAGTGGCCGGCCGGCAGCGCCTTGCCGCGTACATCGCCGGCGACTTGTTGCCATTCCTTGAGTGGATCGAAGCAACGGCCGACCGTGCCTTCGGCGCCCCATAGCACCAACAGTGGCAGCTTCAGGTGATGGCCGGCGTCGAGGTCGGCACGGTCGTGTTCCAGGTCAATTCCGGCGCTGGCGCGATAGTCTTCGCAGATACCACGGGCGCTGCCGGGACGTTGCAGGCATCGCAGATATTCGGCGAACGCTTCGTCGGTGAATGGCTTTAGCCCGGCGCTGCGGCTGCCCATCACACTGCGCAGGTAGGCTTCGGGATCGGCTTCGATCAGGGTTTCCGGCAGCGGTGCCGGGCGGATCAGGAAGAACCAGTGCCAATAGGCGCGGGCGAAGGCTTCGTTGGTTTGCGCGTACATCGACAGGGTCGGGGCGATGTCGAGCAGCGTCATGCGTTGCACCGCTGCGGGGTGGTCGAGCGCCAGACGATGGGCAACGCGGGCGCCACGGTCGTGGGCGAGGATCGAAAATTTTTCGAAACCCAGCGCCTGCATCAAATCGACGCCGTCACGGGCCATTTCGCGTTTTGAATAGTTGGTGTGCAGATCATCGGCGGCAGGTCGGCCGCTGTCGCCGTAACCGCGCAAGTCGGCGGCGACCACGGTGAAGTGTTCGGCCAGTTGTTCGGCGATCTTGTGCCAGATCACATGAGTTTGCGGGTGACCGTGCAGCAGCAACAGGCCGGGCCCGCTGCCGCCGATGCGGTAGGCAATATCGACGCCGTTGACGTGGCGCTGGTCTTTGAGGAATCCGGCAAACATCGGGCTGATCCTTGTTCAGGGTTCTTGTTGCCTGCATCCTGAAATCGTTCTGTGCCTGGGGCAAGGGTTGAAGCGTGGTGTGGCGGTTCATGAAGTGTGATGTGAGTTGCCAATACGGGCCCTATCGCCAGCAGGCTGGCTCCCACAGGGGAAAGCGATCAATTGTGGGAGCCAGCCTGCTGGCGATAGGGCCTGACTGGGCCCCGCGATTCTCAACCCTGACTGAACATCTCCTTCGCCCGCTGCTCAATCTGCTCCTGAGTCAGATCTTCTTTGCGCGTTGCGAGAAACCACAAATGCCCATACGGATCCTTCAACGTCCCGCTACGGTCACCATAAAACTGATCCTTGACCTCCGAAACCGCCGTCGCCCCGGCGTCCAGTGCGCGTTGAAAGGATTTATCGACATCAGTCACATACAGATGCAAGCCAACCGTGACTGCTTTATCCGGGCTGCTCAATGGCCCTTGATCGCACGGCGAACCGAGCATGATCGCACTGTCACCGATACGCAGTTCAGCGTGGCCGATGCCGCCGTCGGGCATGGTCAGGCGCATGACTTCGGTGGCACCAAAAGCTTTCTTGTAGAAGTCGATGGCTTCGGCCGCTTTCTGGATGCCGAGATAAGGGGTAATGCTGTGATACCCCTCGGGAATGGGTTTGACGCTCATGACGTTCTCCCTGTTCTTGTTGATGAACACACCGGATTCCGGTCGATTCACTATAGAACTGTGGATGTGCGCCAGCCGCTGGCCCGACGACTGGATGTACATGGAGATTGTGGTCTTCTAAAAAATGGATTCAATCCAGAGGGAAGTGTGGCCCCGGGCCTTGTTCCCCCAGCACATCGCCCTGATTGCGCAACGGGCAGGCCTGCATCGACAAACAGCCACAGCCAATGCAGCCATCGAGCCGATCACGCAGCAACGTCAACTGATTGATCCGCTCATCCAGTTCGCGCCGCCATTGCTCGGACAAAATCTTCCAGTCCGCTGCCGTCGGTGCCCGGTCGTTCGGGAGGATTTTCAGCGCCTCGCCAATCTCTGCCAGCGGAATCCCCAGCCGTTGCGCAACCTTGATCAGCGCGACTCGACGCAAGACTTCTCGCGGATAACGCCGTTGATTTCCGGCATTACGCTGGCTTTGGATCAATCCCTTGGATTCATAAAAATGCAGGGCCGTGACCGCGACCCCGCTGCGAGTCGCGACTTCGCCGACGGTGAGTTGCTTGTGCACGTTCTCGGGAGTGATCATTTTGCAAATGGCTCTTGACCTTGACTTAACTAGAGGTTTTACCCTGCACGCCTTCGAGTCGCAAGATTCGTCTTACAGATGAGTGGGGGCTTTCATGCAGTCATCAGCGAAAAACCGCAGCTTTACCCAATTGATTGAATTCGAGATCGAACCGCAGCAGCAATCGGCGCTGGTATCGGCGCTGTCGGTGCAGACTGAACGTCTGGCCCAGCGCTACGGCGGTTTTCTCAGCGCCAGCGTGCAGGCCAGCGACGATGGCCGGCGGGTGCTGAGCTTTCTGCAATGGCAGACGCGGGAGGCCGGGGAGGCGGCGTTCAGCAGTTTCGAGAGTGGCGAGCAGGATTTCTGGCAGTTGATCCATGCCCATCAGGCGCGAACCGTGACCTTCGGTTCGTTCCAGGTGCTGAGCAGCATCGCCCGCAGTCACGACGATGCATTGCACTGCAATCTGGTTGGCTAGATCGACAGCTGAATCAGGCGTTCGCCGCGCAAGTTTTCCGTCAGTCGCCGTTTGTTTACCGCCAGTTCGCCGATTTTGATCAGCCGCGTGCGGGTGACGTTGCGGCTCAGACCGAGCAGCGCCGCAGTGTGCACCTGGTTGTAATGACAGAAGCGATATGCGGCACGCAGCAAGGCATCCTCGACCTTCTCGTGCAGGGCGCCGGCCTGTTGTTCGAAGAGCTTTTGAAAGGCCCGTTCCAGCAATGCTTCCGGCGAGTCATCGACATTCGACTGCTGATCGTCAGGCCGCTCTATGCGCAGATTCGACAGGCGCAGGTCATCACGTTCGATCACGCCGTTACGGCAGATCAACAAGGTGTGATGGATGACGTTTTCCAGTTCACGAATATTGCCCGGCCAACTGTAGCTGCGCAGTTTATGTTCGGCACCGGGGCTGATACTGACGCGGCCATAACCGAGGCGCTGGCTGTAGGCCTCGATGAAGTGTCGGGTCAACGGCAGGATGTCGCCGGGCCGTTCGCGCAAGGGGCTGAGTTCCAGATTGACCACGTTCAAACGGTAATAAAGGTCTTCGCGAAAATTGCCGGCGTTGATGGCTTTCTCCAGTTGCACGTTGGTCGCCGCCAACACCCGCACGTCAATCGGAATACTTTTGCGCGAACCGAGGCGCACCACTTCGCGCTCTTGCAACACCCGCAGCAACTTGACCTGAATCGCCATCGGCAGATCGCCGATTTCATCGAGGAACAAGGTGCCGCCATCCGCTTCTTCAAACCAGCCGGCCTTGGCGCTCAGGGCGCCGGTGAACGCGCCTTTTTCGTGGCCGAACAGTTCGGCTTCAACCAGCGATTCGGAGAAAGCGCCGCAGTTCACCGCAACAAACGGCCGATGCCGACGATTGCTCAGGTTATGGATATGCCGCGCGACAAGCTCCTTGCCAGTACCGGTCTCGCCGATTATCAACACACTGGCCTCACTCGGCGCCACCTGTTGCAAATGCGCGAGCAGGGCCTGGGATTTCGGGTCTTCGAATACCTGCGCGGTGGCGCGGATCGACGTCGCCAGGGCGGGTGACGGCGGTAAGGTCAGCAGTTGCATAGGCTCGCTCCATCAAGGAAAGGCTAGGAATAGAACGTCGGCACCGGCAGGGACTGGTTCAGCGCCCAGTCGCCCAGCTCATGGAGTTTGTAATCCAGCGGATCGTGCAGGGTTTGCGTGCGCAGGTTGCGCCAATAGCGGTCGAGGCGCAGCGAGGCGTGCGTCGAGCGCGCGCCGGTGACCTCAAACAATCGGCTGCAAATATCCAGACCCTGACGGCTGGCGGCGACCTTGGCGGTAGCAATCGCTGTGGCCAGTCGTCCACGTTCATCGGCGCTGAGATTCGCGCCTTTGGCCCAGGCTTCATCGAGCAGCGCGGCGGCGCGCTCGACCAGTAGACGAATGCCTTCCAATGCCACCCAAAATTCGCCGTAATGCGCGAGCACATAAGGGTCTTCGCGCACTTCGCGAGCTGAAGATTTATGCCAGAGCCGGGTTTCGCTGAGGGTGTATTGCCGCGCTTCTTCGAACGCGCCTTCGGCGATCCCGAGAAACATATGCGTGAACGTCAGTTGCGCAATCAGCGGTCGCAGGCAGGCGAACGGTGTGCTCAACGGGCCGGGGTCGAGCAGCAGCTCCGATTCCTCGACCCGCACCCGTTCGAACGTGGCGCTGCCGCTGTCGGTCTGGCGCTGGCCGATGTTGTTCCAGTCGTCGTGCAGGGTGATGCCGCTGCGGCCGCTGGGGATTGCGGCGATCAATAATTTGCCGCCAGCGCTTTCGTCCACTGCCGAGGCGATCAGCATCTGTGAGTCAGTGGCGCCGGAGCAGAAGCTTTTCTTCCCGGAAAACTCGCGCCAGCCGCCGCAGTCCTTGACCACCGTGCGGGTGTCGAGCGGGTTGAGTGCGTTGCCCCAGAACCAATTCTGCCGTGCGGTCTGTTCGAACCACGGTTGCCATTGTTCCGGGCGCGCGAACAGGCGCACGGTGGCGAGCATCAGGTGATGAAAACCGAAGACGTGGGCGATGGAACTGTCGACCTTGGCGAACTCGCGCACGACTTGCAGGGTTTCACTCCACGGCGCGCCGAGGCCGCCGTAGCGGGTGGGAATGCTCAGGGCCAGCAGGCCGCTGTCGCGCAGGGCATCACGCTCGGCTTTCGGCGTGCCACCGCGCTCGTCACGCTCGACGGCGGTCAGGGCAAACCCGGCGGCCAATTGGCGCGCGGTCTGCAACGGGGATAACAGGGTGCTTTGCGGTTTGGCGGTCACACGCAGATTCCTTGCTTCAAGAGATCTCCTACACGGTTTTGTGTTGGGTCAGGACTTGTTGGGCAGGACGTCGTTGGCGATCATTTCGCCGAACGGTCCGGTCAGGTTGGTCACGCCGCGTCCAGCCAGACTCGCGTACGGCTCGGGCAGCAACGGGAACACCAGTTCGGCAAAGCGATAGGCCTCTTCCAGATGTGGATAACCGGAGAAGATGAAACTCTCGATGCCCAGATCCGCGTACTCCTTGATCCGCGCCGCCACTTGCTGCGGATCGCCCACCAGCGCAGTACCGGCACCGCCGCGCACCAGACCGACGCCGGCCCACAGGTTGGGCGAGATTTCCAGATTGTCGCGACGCCCGTCGTGCAGCGCCGCCATACGCCGCTGGCCCTCGGAGTCGAATCGCGAAAAGGATTTCTGCGCAGACTCGATGGTTTCGTCGCTGATGTGTTCGATCAGTTTGTCTGCGGCTTTCCACGCTTCTTCGGCGGTCTCACGAACGATCACATGCAGGCGAATGCCGAACTTCACCGTGCGTCCGTGGCGTGCTGCTCGCTCACGCACATCGGCGAGTTTTTCCGCGACGGCGGCGGGTGGCTCGCCCCAGGTCAGATAGACGTCAACCTGCTCGGCGGCGAGGTCATGGGCAGCGTCGGAAGAACCACCGAAATACAGCGGCGGATATGGCTTCTGCACGGGCGGATAGAGGGCTTTGGCGTTCTGCACCTTGAGGTGTTTGCCTTCAAAATCCACCGCTTCGCCTTGCAGCACCCGGCGCCAGATGTGCAGGAATTCATCGGTGACTTCGTAGCGTTCGCTGTGGCTGAGGAAGCTGCCGTCGCCACGGTTTTCATCGGGGTCGCCGCCGGTCACCACGTTGATCAGCAGGCGCCCGTTGGACAGACGATCGAGCGTCGCCGCCATGCGCGCCGAAACGGTGGGCGAGATGATTCCCGGGCGGATCGCTACCAGATAACGCAGGCGCTCAGTCAACGGCACCAACGCCGAGGCGATTACCCATGAGTCTTCACAGGATCGCCCGGTCGGAATCAACACGCCGTGATAGCCAAGGCTGTCGGCGGCCTGGGCCACTTGTTTCAAGTAGTTGAGGGTGACCGGGCGCGCACCTTGGGTGGTGCCCAGATAGTGGCCGTCGCCGTGAGTCGGCAGGAACCAGAAAACATCCATGAACGGCTCCTCAGGCGATTTTCAGCAACGGTTTGATTTGTGTGCCGAACAGTGGCGCGGCGCGTTCGGCGGCCAGACGAATCCGCGCTTTCAAGGTGTCGCTGGTGATCTGGTAGTCGACGAAATCGGCTTCGGTGGCGTACACGCCAATCGGCAGGGTCACGGCCTGGAAGAAACTGAACAGCGGACGCAATTGGTGATCGAGTACCAGTGCATGGCGTTCGCTGCCCCCGGTCGCGGCCAGCAGCACCGGGGTGTCGATCAGCGCATTGAGGTCGATCAGGTCGAACAGATGCTTGAGCAGGCCCGGGTAGGAACCGCGATACACCGGCGCGGCAACGATCAGCAAATCGGCCTGTTCGATGGCTTGCAGTTCAGCTTCGACTTCGGCACTCAGTTCCTGGCGCGATAGGGCGCTGCCGAGCGGGCGGGCGATGTCACCGAGTTCGATCAGATGACTCTCGATCGGCAAATGCCCGGCCAGTTCGCTCAACAGGGCTTGAGTCAGCACCAGAGTGCGCGATGGACGCCAGGTACCGCCGGACAGGGCGACAACTTTCAGGGGACGCGACATGATCAGTTCCTTTTTCAACAGTTGCTCAGCGAGCAGTGAGTTAGTGCTCAGGCTTGAGCAAACGCTGTACCAATTCCGTTAAGCCCCGGTTTACGGGGTGTTGAGCGTGTCTATGGCGGTCGGTTGCAGATGATTCAGGTGGATTTGTTGAACCGCTGTTGCCTGAGCAACAGTTGCTCGGACAACAGTGCCGAGCGCATGCAGGGATTTATAAAGGCTGTTGGTTATTCCGTAAAAGAACGTTAATCGATATTTATATTCGATTAGTGAATATGCGGTTTTGAATGCTCAAATCCTGATAGCCACTATTGAGAGCGTTGATTTCTACGCGAGCGTGCCCGGGCGTAGCCTTTGTCCATCGACCAACATTGCTCGCCAGGACGCTCCCCATGAATCATTTACTGACTGTTTCGCTGCTGCTCGCTGTCTCCGTGCTCGCCGGCTGCGCCAGCCACGGTGCCCCGGAAGAACGGCCTTATACCGCCGAAGAAAGTCGCGAACTGGCGATGGAAGCGCTGAACCGCAGCGGACTGTCCTTTGATGAATACCATGCGAAAAAAGCCCGATTACTCAGTCATTCGCAGTTCGACAAGAAAGCTGAAATGAGCGCCGAACGGGCCATACAGCTGCACGGTCGCCCAAGCTGAAACCAGACTGTACTGCTCGAAATTTTACCTGGCTGTCTATGGGTTCGCGCCGTTGCGTGCGATAGGGTCAACACCTGAATGACCCTGACGGACTGCCCCTTCGATGAACCTCTCGCTTGATCTGCTGCTGGGCTTTGCCCTGTTCGCATTTGTCACCTCGATTACGCCGGGGCCCAACAACACCATGTTGCTGGCATCGGGCGTGAACTTCGGCTTTAACCGCACCATCCCTCATATGCTCGGCGTGACTTGCGGCTTCTTCGTGCTGGTCGTGGCCGTGGGTTTTGGCCTGGGTACGGTGTTTCAGACTTATCCGCTGCTGTACTCGATCCTGCGTTATGCCGGGGCCGCGTACTTGCTGTATCTCGCGTGGAAAATCGCCCGCTCCGGGCCGGTCAGCGACAGTGAGCAGGGCGAGGCGAAGCCGATCACTTATCTCGGCGCCGCGGCGTTTCAGTGGGTCAATCCCAAGGCGTGGATCATGGCAATCGGTGCCATCAGCACCTACACGCCGATGCAGGGTTATTTCACCAACGTCGTGGTGATCGCCGCCGTCTTCGCCATCATCAACTTGCCGAGCGTCGGGATCTGGGTCGGCTGCGGCACGCTGTTGCGCAACGTGCTCAAGGACCCGCGCTGGTTGCGCGTGTTCAACTGGGGCATGGCGGCGCTGCTGGTCATTTCTTTGTACCCGCTGCTGCTCGAAAGCTTTAGCTGACGCATTGCTTCAATCGCCGGCCCGATGCCTGTTAAGCTCGGCTTCAGGAGCGTTCCTACGCACTTTTAAATGAAGTTGTTCTTCTTTAACGGCATCCGATCAGGTATTGATGACGCTCTCGGACCTCGGCACAGCTCACAAGGCTGTGTTTGTCGTTTGCAGATACGAGCCTCCTGATCCCGGAACACGCTCTGCGAGTCTTTTTATGAATCAACGTCCGCTGTATTTCGATTACGCCGCCACCACTCCGGTGGACGAGCGGGTCATCCAGGTGATGATCGAGTGTCTGGGTTTCAACGGTAATTTCGGCAACCCGGCCTCCAGCTCCCACGCCTTCGGTCAGCAGGCCCGGCAAACGGTCGAGCAGGCGCGCCGACAGGTCGCCGAACTGGTCGGCGCGCAAGCCGAACAGATTGTCTGGACCTCCGGCGCCACCGAATCCAATAACCTCGCCCTCAAAGGCGTGGCCCAGGCTCGCGGTGTGCCCGGCGGGCACATCATCACCAGCCAGATCGAACACAAAGCCATTCTCGACACCGCCCGGCAATTGCAGGACGCCGGCATCGCCGTGACCTATCTGGTGCCGGACGCCGATGGCCTGATCACTGCGCAAGCGGTCAGCGAAGCGATGCGCGATGACACCTTTCTGGTGTCGCTGATGCTGGTCAACAATGAATTGGGTACCGTCAACGATATCTCGGCCATCGGTGAGGTAGTTTGTGGGCGTGAGGCGTTGTTCCATGTCGATGCGGCGCAGGGCGCGGGCAAGGTTGCGATTGACCTCGCGCAGTTGCCAGTGGACCTGATGTCGTTCTCGGCGCACAAACTCTACGGCCCCAAAGGCATCGGCGCACTGTACGTCGGCCCTCGGGCGCAGCAGCGTGTGTTGGCGCAGATTCATGGTGGCGGGCACGAGGGCGGTTTGCGCTCTGGCACGTTGGCCACGCATCAGATTGCCGGCATGGGCGCAGCGTTTGCCTTGGCTCACGCCGCGTTCGATGAAGAGAAAAAGCTGATTGTCGCGCTGCGTGAACGCTTGCTCGAACAATTGCTCAGCCTGCCTGGCGTACGCCTCAATGGCAGCGCCAGCCAGCGTATTCCGCACACCTTGAGCCTGACGTTCGCTGACGGCGAGTTCAACAGCGCCGCCCTCAGTCATTCGATTGCGTTCTCGGCGACCTCGGCCTGCAATTCGGCGAGCAACACACCGTCCCACGTGCTGTTGGCGCTGGGTCACGATGCACGTCTGGCCGGCCGCACTATCCGCCTGAGCCTCGGCCGTTTCACCACCGCCGACGATATCGACAAGGCTTGTGCACTGATCAAGACCGCCTGCGCCAGTGCTCCGGCATTCTGGGCGACAGGGCTTTAATCAGCCGAATTCCGGCTACGAACAATAACGAAGAAGTGATTGGCAGGAGACATGATGAGTACCCAGACTTTGACCGAAGGAACGGTTCCCCAGCGCCTCGCGCGCACCCGCGAACTGATGCGTCGCGAAGGCATTCATGCGTTGCTGGTGCCGTCGGCTGACCCGCACCTGTCGGAATACCTTCCGGGTTACTGGCAAGGGCGGCAGTGGCTGTCGGGTTTCCATGGTTCGGTCGGCACTTTGATTGTCACCGCCGATTTCGCCGGCGTCTGGGCTGACAGCCGTTATTGGGAGCAGGCGACCAAGGAACTGAAAGGCAGCGGTATCGAACTGGTCAAGCTGCAACCGGGTCAACCGAGTCCGCTGGACTGGCTGGCTGAACAGACGCCAGAAGGTGGCGTAGTGGCGGTCGATGGTGCGGTAATGGCCGTGGCTTCCGCTCGCACTCTGAGCAGCAAACTTGAAGCCCGCGGCGCACGTCTGCGTACCGATATCGATCTGTTGAGCGAAGTCTGGTCTGATCGCCCGAGTCTGCCGACCGCAGCGATCTATCAACATCTGCCACCGCAAGCGACCGTCAGTCGTGGCGAGAAGCTCGCCAAACTGCGCGAAACCTTGCAAGAGCGCGGGGCCGATTGGCACTTTATTGCCACCCTCGACGACATCGCATGGTTGTTCAACCTGCGTGGCGGCGATGTCTCGTTCAACCCGGTATTCGTATCCTTCGCACTGATCAGCCAGCAGCAAGCGACGCTGTTCGTGGCACTGAACAAGGTCGATGCAGATTTACGTGCGGTGCTGGAGCGTGACGGCGTGACACTGCGTGATTACCACGAAGTCGTCGACGCCCTGCGTGCTGTGCCGAGCGGCGCGAGCCTGCTGGTTGATCCGGCGCGGATCACCAGTGGTTTGCTGGATAACCTCGATAGCGGCGTGACCCTGGTCGAAGGTCTGAACCCGACCACGTTGGCCAAGTCGCAAAAGAGTCAGGCTGACGCGGCGCATATCCGTCAGGCGATGGAGCAGGATGGCGCGGCGTTGTGCGAGTTCTTCGCCTGGCTGGAATCGGCCTGGGGCCGCGAACGCATCACTGAGTTGACCATCGACGAAAAACTCACCGCCGCCCGTGAGCGTCGTCCGGATTATGTGTCGCTGAGTTTCAACACGATTGCAGCGTTCAACGCCAATGGCGCGATGCCGCACTATCACGCCACCGAAGAAGAGCACGCGGTGATCGAAGGTGATGGTCTGCTGCTGATCGACTCCGGAGGTCAGTATCTGGGCGGCACCACCGACATCACTCGCATGGTGCCGGTCGGCACGCCAAACGCCGAGCAGAAGCGCGATTGTACCCGCGTGCTGAAAGGTGTGATTGCGCTGTCACGGGCGCATTTCCCGAAAGGCATTCTGTCGCCGTTGCTGGACGCGATTGCACGGGCGCCAATCTGGGCCGATAACGTCGATTACGGTCATGGCACCGGTCATGGTGTGGGTTATTTCCTCAACGTGCACGAAGGTCCGCAAGTGATTGCCTATCAGGCCGCAGCAGCACCGCAAACCGCGATGCAGGTGGGGATGATCACTTCGATTGAACCGGGCACTTATCGTCCGGGTCGTTGGGGCGTGCGTATCGAAAACCTGGCGATGAACCGCGAGGCGGGGAGCAGCGAGTTCGGCGATTTCCTCAAGTTCGAAACCCTGACCTTGTGTCCGATTGATACCCGCTGTCTGGAAGTGTCGTTGCTGACCCAGGACGAGAAGCAGTGGTTCAACAGCTATCACGCTGAAGTGCGTGAGCGCTTGAGTCCGTTGCTCGATGGCGCGGCTCTGGAATGGCTGGTTACTCGGACGGCGGCTATTTAACGGTCTGAAGCTGTTAGCCGGTTGAAGCTCAGGCGCTGAATTCAGCGCCTGAGTCATTTTGGTCGCAATCTAGCGCAAGGCTTCTGCGACGAAATCCAGCCGATCCTGGCCAAAGTACAGTTGGCCGTCGACAAACATACTGGGGGCACCGAAAACGCCTCGTTTAACGGCTGTTTCGGTATTTTCCTTGAGCGTTGCCTTAACTTCTTCATCGCCGGTGAGGGCCAGAACTTCATCGGGATCGAAACCGTGCTCGGTTAATACCGCAGCGACAGTGGCCGGATCATTCAGCGCTTGGCCTTCTACCCATATCGCTTTGAACAGACAATCGATGAACGCCTGGAAACGCTCTGGCTGACGCAATTGAATACCGGTGACGGCGCGCATCAGCATCAGGGTATTGATCGGGAAGTGCGGGTTGAATTTCAACGGTACGCCGTAACGTCTGGCGTAACGATCCAGATCCACAAACATGTAACGACCCTTGGCCGGAATCATGGCCGGTGACGCGTTACCGGTTGCCTTGAATACACCACCGAGCAGCATCGGGATGTAGACCAGTTGACTGTTGTTCTCGGCGCAGATCTTCGGCAGTTGGGTGTAAGCCAGATAAGTGGCGGGGCTGCCGAGGTCGAAGTAGAACTCCACGGTCTTGCTCATGTGCACTGTTCTCTGTTTTGTTATTGGTTTGCAGGATAGAAGGCTTACCAGCGTTCGTTCCACGGGCGCAGGTCTAGCTCAAAGGTCCAGGCGTCCCGTGGTTGGCTGTGCAAATACCAGTAGTTTTCGGCGATATGGTCAGGGTTGAGGATGCCATCCTGATCCTTGGTCGCATACTTCTCAGGGAAGTTGCTGCGGATAAAGTCCGTATCGATGGCGCCATCGACCACGACGTGGGCTATGTGGATACCGCGTGGGCCCAACTCTCGCGCCATGCTTTGTGCCAAAGCGCGGATGCCGTGCTTGGCGCCGGCAAAAGCGGCAAATCCAGAAGCACCGCGCAGTCCGGCAGTGGCGCCGGTAAACAGGATGGTGCCGCGTTCGCGGGTGACCATGCGTTTGGCTACTTCACGGGCATTGAGAAACCCTGAGAAACAAGCCATTTCCCAGATCTTGAAATATTTACGCGCGGTTTCTTCGAGGATGCTGCAAGGCACGTTAGCGCCGATGTTGAACACGAACGCTTCGATAGGGCCGAGCCGGGTTTCAATGTCTTCGATCAGCGCGATAACGTCTTCTTCCTTGCGCGCATCGCAAGCGAATCCGTAGGCTTCGCCGCCATCGTTCTGAATGGCTTCCACCAATGGTTGGAGTTTGTCGGCGCTACGCCGTGTCACACAGGCCACGAACCCTTCCTTGGCAAAGCGTTTGGCGATCGCTCCGCCTGTGGCGTCACCAGCACCGACTACCAATACGACCTTCTTGTTATTCATGGTTGAGCCCTTTAGTAAACGATCGTTAACTGAACGAACGTTATGCTAGGATTCGGGCAACGTCAAGGCGGTCGATTTGAGGGTAAATACATGCGTTATTCCGCCGGTCACAAGCTGGAGACCCGAGAGAAACTCCTGCAAAGCAGCGCGCTCTCGGCCAAGAGATCCGGATTTTCCACGGTGGGTGTCGACGGTTTGATGAAAGCGATCGGCCTGAGCGGGGCAGCGTTCTATAGCCACTTTTCTTCAAAAGATGCTTTGTTCGCCGCCATCGTCGAACGTGAACTGGGTCAAAGCCTGGATCGATTGGGAGGGCAGGGCGAGCAGGATCGTGAGCGTCTGGAGCGCTGTCTCAAGCAATATTTGAGCATGGCCCATGTCGAGCAACCTGAATCCGGTTGCGCGCTACCCACTCTGGGCGCGGAAATCGCTCGTTCAGACGAGCTGGTGCGCGAGCAGGCAGAGCTATGGATTTGTCGGTTGCAGGCGAATTGGGCGCAGATTCTGCAGAGCGACAGCCTCGCCTGGGCGATTCTGTCGCAATGTGTCGGCGCGCTGGTGGTTGCACGGATGCTGGTCACGCCGGACATTCAGCGTGCGGTGCTGAAGTCCAGTCATGAGGAGATCGCTCATCAACTGGCTGCTCGACATGTCGGGCAGCAAGGCTGATCTATTTGCAGATGACGATCATGCTGCGGCTGGTATAGCCGGCCGGATTAAGACCGAACGGGTAGTCGCCTGGTTCTTCCACGGCGTCCCCCGATTTGGCAATGACCTTGTAGCCTTTTGGTGCGCAGGCATTTGCAGCGCTGGTGTAACACTTGTCCCAAGAGGACGAGAGCCCGGAACAGTTGATGTGCAGCCCTTTTTTGCCGTGTTTTACCTGGGTATTCGAGGTCGCTGCACAACCCGCAACTGCCAATACAGCGATCAGTATCAAAATTCGTTTCATTACTGTCCTTAATAGCGGCCACGAGTCTGGCGCTCGGGTCTGCTTGCATTCGCTCGCGCTTTAAGCGTTCTGATATCCCTGTCTTTAAAAAATCCATGCCTGGCACTGAGTTACGTGGCTAAACATGGCCTAAATGCGCATCAATTGCCAGACCTTCGTCAAATCCCGTTTCAATCTGCCGCAATCGCAGGCTTGGCGGCACTGCCCATGGTCATGGTCGCGCCAACGGACGCCAGAATAATGCACATGATTGCCATCCATTGTGACAACGTCAGGTATTCATGCAGGAACAATAGGCCCGACAGCGCGCCGAATGCTGGCTCGATACTCATCAGAGTGCCGAAAGTGCGAGCTGGCATTCGAGTGAGCGCGACCATTTCCAGGGTATAGGGCAGGGCGGTGGATAAGATGGCGACGCCAATCGCGATCGGGATCAGCGAAGGCGTCAGCAATGCAGCGCCTGCATGGACAATACCGATAGGCGCGACGAAGAGCGCTGCGATCATTACGCCCAGAGCTGCGGTTGTGACGCCGTTGTCAGCACCAGCCTTCTGGCCGAACAGAATGTACAGTGCCCAGCACACGCCGGCGCCCAATGCATAACCAGCGCCTACCGGATCGATACCCGATGTTGTGGCTCCCGTCGGTATCAATAACAGCAAGCCTGCGGCTGCCAGTGCAATCCAGACGAAGTCGATCGCTCGCCGAGATGCATAAATGGCTACGGCCAGAGGTCCGGTGAATTCAAGGGCAACGGCGATGCCCAGGGGCACCGTTTGCAATGACATATAGAAGAGGAAATTCATCCCGCCCAGGGCCATGCCGTAGACGATCACGGTCTTCAGGGATTTCGCGGTCAGCCTGGCTCGCCATGGACGCAGTATCAGCAGCATGATCACGCTGGCGAAAATCAGTCGCAGGGTGGTGGTTCCCTGTGCGCCTACTATCGGGAACATGCTCTTGGCCAGAGATGCGCCGGTCTGGATCGATGCCATGGCTATTAATAGCAGGCCAACCGGGAACAACAATGTGGCCAGCGAGCGGGGTTGGTCAGTCATTACGAGGCGTCGTCCGAAGTGAGGGCGTGGTCTAGGGCGGATGTTGGGCAATATAGTGCGCACTGACGTAGGTCGCGTCTATATATAAGCAGGTTTTTTCCATCTCTCGGCGAAAAGCGAAATTAACGGTTGACGGCAGATTCTGAGTCTCTATAATTCGCCCCACTTCCGGCGCAGTCGAAACGGAAAACTCCTTGGTAAACAAAGAGTTATGTAGGTTTCGGCAGCAGGTTGCTTCAGTTCATCGAAGCCAAAAGGAAGTTGAAAAAGAGGTGTTGACAGCAGCGTGTAACGCTGTAGAATTCGCCTCCCGCTGAAGAGAGATCTG